>JAPORV010000442.1 GCA_026710055.1 Aestuariivita sp. | reverse complement strand
GGCGGTCGCGGTTATCACCAGCGCGGCGGCGAGCGTCGTTAGAAGTCGTTTCATGGCTGATCCCCCAAATCGGGGGGGGGGTAAGTGCGTTCATGGTTTTCTCCTTTCCTAGGTTTTCATGGAACTCAAATATTAAAAATTGTATTGTACTAATATATTGAAATCTTCGTCAAAGACATTTAGAAAGCGGGCAAAAATAAAACAAACATTATTACAATGGAGAGATACTGTAATTCCATTCTCTGTAAAAGGGAAAGCTGTGAAGTACAAGAGCTTTCATTTGCTTATCGGTTATCTTGGTTCCCGTTTTATAATCTGTTTCATCTAACACTGTTTTTACCGTAAGATCGATCCATCGCGGTTTTGGTTGCGACGATCAATTCTAGAATGACTTGATAACTGATAAGTGGGTGACCGCGCCAGTTTTTCGTAATGACGCTGAACAAACAATGTTCCATCTTGTTCTACTTGCTTGTTCCAGGTGAAAAATAGCAAACAAATATAATTATTGCTAACTCACTTGCCAATTTTTGAATCTTGAATTTCTATAATCGATTACGACTGCCATTCTAACCTCCACCATCACAAGTAATAATGAGGCGCTTGGCTTCAAGATAGTGCTCTTGACCTAATTTATACCACCAACGTCGTATCGTTTCAACAGCGAAGGTAGCGGTATCATGCATGATCCTAACGCTTACGAAGCCAGACTTTGAGGTAATATCATAGACTCCGTAAGGAATAGACTTTTCAAGTTCCGGGTCTGAAAAGTAATACACATTTATAAGTTCAGGCTGTCATTTGGTATACAACTCTTTCCCTTCATGTCGAAAGAGCCCAACATTTCCCTTTTTCTTTTCGTATTAACGGAAATAACAGGTTGTTTCATTCTTTGAAAGGCGCAAACTCTTTGATCAAGGAATCGAAATTGTGTTTCATGGTCAGGATTTTGGTAATCTTCAAGCACTTTGTTGTTGGATTAGAGACTATATCCCTGTTCATGAAGCAAATTAATGACGCTTCATTTGCTGATGTGATGTTTTTGATTTGTGAGAGCTTCAGCAAGATTTGCGGCACTTTTACAGGTTCAACGAAAGGAACATTTTGGATTACCACATGCGGTCAGTTCGATAAGACGATCAAGGGCTTGTTCAATGTCTAGATCTTTCTCGATCAATCGTTTGCGCCACCTCTAGGCTGACGAACCCGATTTGTTGAAATTTCTTTCGCCTTCTCATCCAATGCGTCGGTTTCACTTTCTTTAAGACCTGCATAGATCGTTTTACGTGACATCCTTATTGCGATACTAACTTGAGTAATGCCACCACGACGGAACGTACGCGCTTCGGTTGCTGCCCATAATCGCTCGCCTCTGACGCTCATTTAAAACAGGTGGTAGAACGGTATATTGACTCCGCAATTTATTAATACTCATGCGTCACTTTATGCACATCATCCTATTTAATGACACATTTTAGACATTTTGGCTTGTGACTATTCAAAAGCCAGAATGTATTTTCGTCATCTCTAAATGGAGTGACTCGGTCTTAAATACCTAAATTATTAGAATATATTAGATTACTACTTTTCCTTTAAAGAATTAATTTAAGTATATAAATTACTGATATTAAATAATAAAATTAATTTTTGATGTTATCAATTTGAACTTCTAATTTGTGTATTCAGGGCCTCAGGTTTTTTTGAGGGAGTCTTGTCATGCACACAGGAAAATTTGTTTTTTCACAAGTCATTGATCACCTACCGAGGTACAATCTTCGCCAATACATGAATCGTTACGAAGACATCATTGCTTCAAGAGTTTTAGCTGCCAAGATCAGTTTCAAAGCATGGCCTTCGTGTAGTTGACGGGCCGTGCCCGCTTTTGCGAGCCATAGAGGTTTGTCTTGCTGTTCATAGCAAAAAACTCTTTCATATGGGGTTTCGAAGTCCTGTCTATCTCCATATACTAGCCAAGGCGAATGAGAAGCGCGACTGGCGGATTTATGCCGATTTTGCTCAATCTTTGATTCGGATAGTCCGCCTGCTCTACGCCGATGATACGTTCCCAATTGATCTTGACAATACCGTCTATACGCTTGATTCGACAACGATTGACCTCTGTCTATCCGTTTTTCCGTGGCTCATTTCCATCGCATGAAAGCGGCTATAAAATGCATAAATAACTCGATTTGCACAGGAATATCCTCACATTTATTGATATTTCTGCTGGCAAATTGCATGACCTGAATATCTTGGACCAGTTGTTGCCTGAGGCGGGAGCCTTTTACATTATGGATCGGGCTTTTCTTGATTTTGAACGGCTCTACCACATGCATCTCCACGGAGGATTTTTTGTTCTGAGAGCCGCGAAGGATATAAAACTCCGTCGTCTGTACTCAAGCCCGGTTGATCGTAACACTGGCGTGATCTTTGATCAGGTTGTCAGGCCAGCAGGCAATCGTACTTCTTTTGAGTATCCCGATCACATCTGACAGATCAGATAGTACAATAAGGATCAAGGAAAAATTTTCATGTTCTTGATTAACAACTTTATTTTACCACCATTGCTGAATTGTGTCGGGCATAATGGCAAGTCGAGTTGTTCTTCAAGTGGATAAAGCAAAATCTCCGAATAAAATCTTTTTGGGGAACGTCCGCCAATGCCGTAAAACTCAAGTCTGGATCTCGGTCACCGTTTATATGCTTGGGGCCGTGATCAAGAAATGTTTGAATGTGAGCAGAGTCTCCACACAATTCTACAGATTTTCGACGGGTGTGGTTCTCATATGGTGTGGGACGAATTTTGTAAACCATTGATATAACACGATAATTATTTGTCGAATTTTGCTTATCACGCAAGATTCACCTGATTTTGCGAAATATCGTCCGATTGATCTACATTTTTCCCTATCTTACCTTTTTCGCCGCTACTATTCGCTTTTGCTGGGAATGTAGTAGAGTGCTTCCACATCATATGAGAACCACACCCTTTTCGACGTAACACTCTTTTAAAAAAAATTAAAATCAAATACTTAATTAATCCAATTATAAATTTGAGTCCGACACTCCCTCTAATCTATTGACATTATTCGATTTTTAACGGAACACTAGTGTTACGATTTACTCAAAATTTTCTTTGCGAATTGAATAAAATTAAAAATGCTAATAAAAAAACTCATTTTTGTTCACTTTATTTTGCCCGCTTCTTAAAGCGAACAAGAAAGCAGATCCGGGTAAACGGATACCGATAATCTGCATTTTCTTTTGTAACCAAAAATTACCAAAATTTGCCTACTGCGTGTCGATTACCGATGAGTGCAGAATATTATGTTAAGCCCATTCGAAAATCTGTTCTCATCGTTTCTGTCCGTAAAACGGTTATTTTCCAGATTATACACGCAACCTATAGTCATGCGGATAGTCGCAAATAATATGGGTCAATTCTCAAATAATGTGGGCTGAAACCTTGGATAGTCGCAACTAATTTGGGTTCAAATCAACCGATGTTTGCAAGCCCAGACCCAGATAATTGCAATCTGTTACAGCTATAGCGCACACTATATCTCATCAATCCGCAACGGTTTATCATTCTGCTATGTGTCCGATAATGTCCCCTTATCGGACACAGACCGACTCACGACGCTGTACTGGAATCACCCCCTCACCGTCATTCACCTCAGAAGCTTCTCACGCGCCCCTCGGTACGTTGACCTTTCGAGCGCTCTTTGCTAAAATACTATACAGATCATGCTCCACACGGCGCCTGAATGGAGGGTATCCATGTCATTGATTACGTCTCGTCAGCATCTTACCACGCTCTGTGAGCAAGCGGTTCACGCATGGCCACAGGTCAAGACGATCCTACTCTTTGGCTCGCGGGCGCGCAACACCGCGCGCCCCGACAGTGATTGGGATATTGCCGTTGTTGCGGATAACCCTACGATCGACCATGTCATCCGGTACAAGCACACCCCGCCGCCGGCTCCGTTTGAAGGCTATACCAACCTGGATGTCCTCACACTGACCCCCGTGATCATCGCGCAAGACCGGTGCGCCTTCGGCCGCATTGCGCAACAAATTGCCCAGGACGGGCAACCCCTCATTGGAGATTGGAGTATGAATCACCCACCCTCAGCGCCCGCCGCGCTGATTCTCCCAAAAGATTGGCGGTTGGAAATTACAATGAGCCTGAATCATATGACGATTGCCTTCAACAACATTGACGCGTATAAGCAAAGCAATTGCTACGACGATGCGGAGGCTTATTGTCGCTCCTTTGTTGAAAGTTCTCAAATGGCGGCGGAGTATCTTGTCAAAACGATGCTCAAACGCCGCAAAGTGTTACTGGCCCAGATTCATAATATTGAGCGATTGGCTGCGCAGATGCGTGCGCAGCGTCCCGATGAAGTGACCGAGCGCGACTGGACATCCCTCGCCTCCCGGATGGCCGCGTTGAACGGTCATTCACACCGCGATCATCAAGCGGGCTATGGTGATTACCGGCTCACTGCGGAGGATATCACCCGGTCGGCGACCAGGTTATCCACAACCTTTCTGCTGCTGGTAGATGAGGTGGAGAGTGCTCTCCATCCACAGGCTGTGCTAACTACAATGGGATTGAGTGCGGAGTGTCTTGGCAATGGCCAGCACCAGTCCGCTCTTGCAAAAGCAGGTCGTGCCATCCACGCCACCATCCAGTCCCTGCAATCCCACGCAACCCGTATGATGGCGCTGGCCGATACACCTAAAACAGCGGACGATCCACCCGATCCTGCGGTGGCATCGTTTCTCGCGCACTGTCAACCCGTGAAACAGTTGATCTCTCCGCACATGATCGAGAGGGTGGTCGCGCTGACGTCAACCGACGGTCGCGAATAGCAAGGACGTTGAAACGTAGATGATTTTCAACGAAAGCATTAAGCTCCCAGAGCTTCTGCTGCCGTCCGTAGAATTTCCAGTGGATCGTCATCGTATACCCCTGCTTATCGGTAAGTTGATGTAGATATTTTCCACATCCATATTAAGGATTTCGTTAACCCATCTTTAACAAAATTTTCGAAAAATTCATCAAATTTCATTGTTTTTGCGATTTACCGGAATATTTTTTCTTTTAATTTCAATAAGTTATAATAAAGCAATTTTTGAAAACTCGTTGTAGTGACCTACGATTCCGTTAACTTATTGAAATATAGAGATAAGTTTGAAGTTTGTAGTGCCATACAGTTTTCTAAATATTTGTTTTTAAAAGATCTTTTTTACAAAATGTTAAAGATGGGTTAAGAATCCTGTAAAAATATACTCTAGAGATAGTAAAAATCGATGCGGTGCTGTAAATTGTAAGGTACGTTTTATTTTGTGCCCGCCCATACTTTTGTGGCATCAATCTTGATTTCACCATAGAGGGGTTATCGCATAGTTTGGGTTCATCCCAACAGAGAAAGGTACGAAAAGTCCCGCAGGATTTGTGAATGCACTGACATGACTTGAGTATCTGTTTTAGCACAGGTTTGACTCAATGACGAGGTCTTGGTCTGTTGATATGGGACGAACCCAAAATAGACAGTTTGTTTTGAGCGCCCTAAGTTACTACTCTCTTTCCCCGAGATATGCGACAATAACTTGGGCTGCGCGCAAACTGGGAGTCTCACAATCAGCCTTCAACCGTGCTATTGCCAAATCCATAATGTCAATCTGCGCATTAGGGTTCGACCATATTTCATTGAGTTTACGGGAAATTTTTTCACCGCTACACTCAGATCCAAAACATTCTGGAATAGAACGCGAGTCAGATAGAATGTTAACCAGCGTAGCGGTATTAATTCTTGCCATTCTTTTAATAATTTGCCAAGTTATCCAAGAAAATTTGTATCCTATGACCATAGGCGTCTTTGATGCAGCAAGTTCTAATGAAACGGTACCGGAAGCTGCTAAAGCGATATTTGCTGCCGCAAAAGCACCGCGCTTATTATCGCTTGTCAGTTGAATCGAATCATCACCTGTTGCTAAAATAATCGGAGAGCCTGGCCAATTAGCACACCTACTTTTTATGAAGTCTTCAACAGCCGATACTGTTGGAATAACCACACGAAATTGAGGATGATCTTTCAAAAAAATCTGTAGTGCATCACCGAAGGGCTTCAATAAGCGACTAACCTCTTTGCTTCTAGAACCAGGCAATACTAAAATAATTGGAGCATCCCCTAAATTATTTCTTGTACGAAATTTTGCCGCGTCATCTGCATTGGGTACAGGCTCGGATATAATAGGATGGCCGACGTAATCACATTGCATGCCTGCTGCTTCCAAATAAGGGGGTTCAAAAGGAAAAAGCGCTAATACATGATCTATTACCTTAACCATTTTTTTAGCACGCTTTGGCCGCCACGCCCAAATGGTTGGTGCGACATAATGAATAATGGGTATATTAGATTGTGATTTCAAACGTTTAGCAACTCGCAACGAAAAATCGGGGCTATCTATTGTCACTAACAAGTCCGCATTCATTGAAATGATAGCAGAAACTGTCTCATGTATGCGACGACGCAGACGAAAGTACTTTGGTAGAATTTCTGTCAATCCCATCAAACTTAATTCTTCCATAGGAAATTGACTGATAAGACCCTCTGAAGCCATTGCATGGCCACCCACGCCTTCAAATTTAATCTCCGGAAGCAGTTGTTTTAGCTTCATCATGAGCGCGGCACCCAAACGGTCACCGGATGGCTCACCAGCCAAAAGAAATATGCGCATCAGTGGATTGCTCTAACTTGGAGAAAAATATCTGACTCGTTGCAAAGATCTATAACTTCTTCAAGGCTCAATACGATGACACCGTTGGAGTCCAAAATAATGCCTTTAAGTTTAGCTTTTTTAACATTCACCACGGTGTTCGGGCCGATTGTTGGAAGGTCTGCACGCCGGTCTTGACCTAATTTTGGTGCTTTAAATAATACACCTTCAGCACCACGTGTCATGACGTTCGGCGAATCTGATCCCGACAACCAACCAGCAGCAGCATCTAATGCGCCATAAATTCCGTCTAAAGTCGAACTAAAAGGATCACTCTTTTTTTCTTCAAATAATGGCCAAGAAGTTGTAGCGGAAAGATCTTTAAGCATAGCGTCCGTTCCTCTTTTATCTTCTTGTGCAAGTATTTTATTATATCGTAATACACATGCTTGACCTTCATCCCTTTTTGACATTTCAGCTAAAACAGTTCTAGCTAATGCAATCTCATTCAATCTCTCTTTACAGGGTTTTGCTTGGGTTAAATTACCAACAGGAGGTAATAATTGTGGTGCAATTTCATGTGCGCCTTTTACCAAAATATCATTTTTTTCAAATATTGAAATTATTGCACTTAAGGCAGCGTTGTCACCAGGTTCTAACGCACGTTGCAAATTGGGAAGGAAAGGGACCGTATCTCTATCAATTATCTCGAGATTAATCTCGGGTCGGGTAACTGCACCACAAAAGCAGACTTTCGTGATTCCACGATTCTTTAACGTTTTGATGAGCGAACCTAAGTTTTCGAGGCGAAACAAAAATTCTGGCTGAAGGCCATCCGGTTGATTACCTTTTAGTGAGCAAATTAACGGTATTTCAGAGAGTGAATTAACAACCGCTTTGGGTAAACTCCCCTGCCCTGCAATCACTGCCAGCATTGTTATTCACCCCGATTTCAAGAATGCCCTACTTGAGTCACCAAGAATAAATTGCACCATATCCTTAACATACGCACTATTTTCTCTCTCGTTTAATTTTTCTGCGCGTTCATGGAAAGTTCCCTCCCCTTTCATTAACTCCTCAAACACGGCAGTCAGGTTCGAAATTTCGTACCGACTCACACCACGACGTTTTAGTCCAACGTAGTTTAAACCACGCACTTTTCCACGTGTGCCTTGAACTAAACAATAGGGAATCACGTCATGTGTCACCATAGTTAATGCGCCAATTATTGCCCCTTTTCCAATTCGTACTCTTTGATGAATACCGCAAAGCCCCCCAACAATAACATTATCTTCCAAAATACAATGTCCAGCTATTGCAGCGGAATTAGCAATAATAGCGTGATTGCCAACAGTTGCGTCATGAGCAATGTGGCAACCAGCCATAAACAGTCCATCACTACCAATTTGTGTTAGTCCGCCCCCGCCACGAGTACCTGTATGCATCGTCACGTGTTCACGGATGTTATTACGTGCGCCAATTCTCAAGAAAGTTTTTTCCCCTTTATATTTCTTATCCTGAGAAATTTCCCCGATAACAGCGAATGGAAAAATGATTGTATCATCGCCGATAGATGTATTTCCGGCTAAAACAACATGAGATTTGAGCGTTACCCGATTACCAACCTTAACATTTGAGCCCACAACACAGAATGGACCGATAGTACATCCCTCGCCAAGCTCTGCTCCGGCTTCAACAATGGCCTGCGGGTGAATGAAAATTTCTGAAGTCATGATTGTGGTAGTTCCACCATCGCAGTAAATTCCGCAACAGCTGCTAACTTATTATTTACCTCTGCTTGCCCTTTGAAGCGCCAAATTTTATTGCCTTGTCGTCCTCTAAGAGTTGAAATTCGCATTTTAAGAATATCCCCGGGCACAACCATGCGTCGAAATTTGCAGCTGTCAATGGTCATGAAATAAACACTCAAGGATTGATCGACTAAATTAAGCGATACTCCAACCATTACAGCAGCTGTTTGTGCCATTGCTTCAATAATGGTAACACCGGGCATAACAGGTTGATCTGGAAAATGACCCTGAAAATAGGGTTCATTGATGGTAACATTTTTAATGCCTAATGCTGAACTTGATCCATTTATTTCAACAACTTTATCAACTAACAAGAATGGATATCTATGTGGTAAGATACGTTGAATTAAATTAATGTCTGCACTTAATAGTTGAGATAACATTAAAATCTCACTTTTGCTTAATTACCAACTCATTACCAGTGAAAAAGAGTTGGGGCAAGTCATATGACTAAAATGTCTTTAATACTTAAACATAAGGCGCCCGTTCAACTGTGAAGTGCACCAGGCTTCATATGGTGGTTTGAGGATATGGGTTTCATAAATGTTGTGTTTTCGTCAGGAGGCAGTATGAATCTCTGAAGATTTAAAAAAAGGAGATTCTGATGCCCAGCGGCTACCACCACCTGACTTGCGAAGAACGATGCCAGATTGGCGTCTTGAAGACAAGAGGTTATTCTCTACGAGCGATTGCGCGTGAAGTGAACCGGAGTCACACGACGATTGCGCGGGAAGTGCGACGCAACAGCGGCGATCGAGGGTATCTTTTCAAGCAAGCGGAGCGCACCGCGCAGGAGCGCCGTCGGCGGGCGTCATCGCGCTGTTGGAAGATGACGGCAG
>JAPORV010000441.1 GCA_026710055.1 Aestuariivita sp. | reverse complement strand
CTGTCCGGAGCCTCCTTAAGTTAATACCCCCGAAAAATTAAGTTAATGCCATTGCCCCCCCTCCCACATGTTCCCCGGAAAGACGTCATATCGCAGCACAGTCAACCGCTACGGGTCACTGCCAAAGCCAGCAGAACTGGCACGTCACCGTGCTGGCCATTCTGGCGATATCCAAAAGCGCGGAGCGTGTCCTCACATGGCGATGGAAAAAACAAGGTTGTCCAATCAAGCAAAACAAGATCAATCGGAGCAGGCAACAAGGATCGCATTGTCGCTGCAATGCGTTCACGCATATGACTAATCGCTGCCCCATACAGATGATCCATCATCCGATACACTTTTTCCAGAGCGATGCTTACGCCGAAGTCGTTTGCCAACACCCGCACAGTTGAGCTCTCGCTGTCGGGATGGGCCAGGCGCGCCATCACCCGGTTAGAGAGCGCCCGATGCGACATCTTGTGCCGCTTTGCAGAAAAGATCTGATCCAGACCGATCTCCCGGTAGATGTGTCCGTAGACCTCATGAACGCCAATGATGACTCGTTGCTCTTCGTCTAACCGGCTCAGATCCTCAATCGGGAGCGGCTTTTTCTAGTGACGTTGGGCCTTGATCGCCCTCTCCGCAACATGTTCGGGTGGAAACAGACTCGGTTGATTGTTATGCAACATTCGGGCTTTGATGTGTTCAGCGACCTTCCACAGGGCGTCTTTTTTCGTGTCATTCTGTGCGACACCGACATGTCGGAGGATGCGCTGGCATATCTTGCCATCCCTGCGGACGAATTCAACGGTCTGAATGGAGCGCCGTGGTGAGTTTGGCGCGGATTGAGCGCGAATGAACAGGGGGATGAGTCTCGGTGATGGCGCCCGCTTTGTCAGCAAAAAATATAGTGCTAGGTGCTACACTACAACGAGCAAATCGCGAGATCATATTCAACCGCTTAAAAACCAAGCAATATAAACTTTTTTCGTAAACCGTCGAAGTCAGGAAAATTGCAAAAAACATCCATGATTTCTCCTTCTTCTTGTCGCTGCAACGATACAAACTATTAAATACCGGCGTGACAGTCTTTCATATGTATGACTCAACAATCTTGAATGAACAGCACCTGTAGTCGTTACACCCTTAATAGTCCCCGAAAATCGTGAGTTGCAAAGTCAATCAAATTTAACTCTTGCGCATACCATTCCGTACTGAAAGGAGTACTGCCCAAAAACGTCAATACTGTTATACATGATAAATGAGTAAAGTCATCGTGGAGTTACGACGGCAATTCCCGCTAACTCGGGTAAATAGTGACGAGTAGCATTCGAACTCTAAGTCTTTGAGAAAACTAGAAAAAATGTTCTAAAAATAACATTAAAGTCTCAATTCAAAAATTTTACGGAAAGTAATTTTTTTAAATTGCGTAACTATATGAAAATAAAAGAAAAAGTATTCTAGCAGGAATTGCTGCAGTTACGCTAATTTAAAAAGAGACGCAAAACCCCAAAATACTACTCATGAAATTACAATATCAATAAAATAGCGTTAAATGTTAAAGAGCGCGTGTTACAAAAATCAATAAAATTTATCGCTCTATAATACGCGAAACTTAAAACTGATAGTGAGTCAAAAACAGGGATATATAAAATGATTCCAAGATATTCACGCCCAGAGATGAGAAATATCTGGTCTCAAGAGAATAAATTTAAAATCTGGTTTGAAATTGAAGCACATGCCTGCGATGCGATGGCCAATCTTGGAATAATATCGACGAAAGATGCTAAGGCTATTTGGAAGGCGCAAAATATCGACTTTAATGTTGATCGTATTGCAGAAATTGAGGCAGAAACAAAACATGATGTTATTGCTTTCCTAACGCACCTCGCTGAAATTGTTGGCAATGAATCTGCACGATTTGTCCATCAAGGCATGACAAGTTCGGATGTCTTGGATACATGCTATAATATTCAACTTACGCGCTCCAGCGACATCCTACTATGTGATCTTTCAGATTTAATAAATGTTCTGAAACGACGTGCATTTGAGCATAAAAATGATATTCGAGTTGGTCGAAGTCATGGAATACACGCAGAACCAATCACAATGGGGCTAACGTTTGCCCGATTTTATGCTGAAATGGAGCGTAACCTGAAAAGAATGGTGAATGCTCGAAATGAAGTTGCAACTGGTGCAATTTCAGGCGCAGTCGGCACCTTCGCCAACATTCATCCACATGTTGAAGAATATGTTTGTGAGAAACTTCAGCTCACTCCAGAACCAATCAGTACTCAAATTATTCCACGTGACCGACACGCGGCATTTTTTGCCACCCTCGGTGTAATTGCATCATCTATTGAGAATCTCGCAACCGAAATTCGGCATATGCAACGAACTGAACTTCAGGAAGCTGAAGAGTTCTTCGCAAAAGGACAAAAAGGTTCAAGCGCAATGCCACATAAACGCAATCCAATATTGTCAGAAAACTTAACCGGTCTAGCACGTCTTGTTCGAATGACAGTCATTCCCGCAATGGAGAATGTCACACTTTGGCATGAACGCGACATATCTCACTCCAGTGTTGAAAGAAACATTGGACCAGACGCCACAATTTTCCTTGACTTTGCACTGGTAAGACTAACAAACTTAGTTGATCAATTAGTCGTCAAGCCTGAAAATATGGAAACAAACCTAAAGAAAAACCGTGGACTAATGATGAGTCAACGCATTCTGTTGGCTTTAACAAAAGCCGGCATTAGCCGTGAAGAAGCTTACCGTCTTGTTCAGCATAATGCTGCTAAAGTGTGGGAAAATGACAAAGATTTTAAAAGCGAATTAAAAAAGGATTCAGAAGTCATGGCTTTACTGTCCGAGCGTCAAATTGATGAGGCTTTTGATATGAGTTATCACACTAAACATGTGGATACAATTTTCTCTCGTGTCTTTACTGACAACCTGCGGTGATAATCGCTTTTTTTACTAATGAACTCAAACAAAAAACTACACAAAGCAGCTGTAATCAAAAAAAAGTCAAAGAATACTCTTCTACCACTAATCCAGTTTTATTGCATTCAAAATCTCGCCATGTCCTTCATATTGCATTAAGACAACAACCGGCTCCTCTCCCTTAACAGGGAAATTTAAGCTGAAATTTTTCTTTCCATCCCACTGCCCAATGGTTTTCCACGAGCTAATGACGTTAGCATAAGTCATTTGAAGTCCTGCGTTCTCTCCCCGCTCTATGAAAATGTCACGCGCCGAGGTATAACGCACCAGTTGTACAACAATATTCTTCTCAGGTGCGCGTTTAATGACTGCATCAATCGATAATAAGTCACCTTCTCTTTCTGCATTTAGTTCGATAATTCTGGGACGATTCGCATGATTGTATATCTCATCAACAACTTGCATTGCTCTTGTTCCAACAACGCTATCCAAACCATTAATGATCATTTCAGGTGTGAAAATCATGCGGCGACCTGCCGTCGCTGCATAAGCCTTTTGTCGATCAGCATTTAATGGAACAGCAAACTGATCTTTCCAGCCAATATAATCCCAGTAATCAACATGTAAAGCTAAAGCGATGACATCATCTCGAGCAGCTAATTCATGCAGTAATCTATCGGCTGGGGGGCAAGAAGAACAACCTTGCGAAGTAAATAACTCGACAACAACGGAACTTCGTTCCGCTATTGCAATTCCGGCCGTTGAAGCCCACATAAGAATAATAAAGCTAGCAAGTGTTTTCATAAATAAAGTACCGATCAAGGAAGCATGTTACACCTACTTTACTACAAGTTAATCATATGACCAATCAACCTTTTGCGATACAACATTTCAAAAATACATAGAACAAAAACAAAGTGAAGCCTTGTTATAGCCGTTACTTGCATAATCACAAAGGATTGGTGTAGTTATTCATTAACCTCCAGTCAAATTAATCGACTTAACTCATCAATCAGGGTAATTTAAGACATGCCAATTAACGTAGGACGTGATTCCGCTAATGTACGTCGTTCCATAGCTGTTAATGATAAAGAATATCACTATTTTTCAATACCGGCAGCGAGCGAGAACGGTCTTGGAGATTTTTCTAATTTGCCATCTTCCCTGAAAGTGATTTTGGAAAATCTATTGCGTTTTGAAGATGGTAAAACCGTAACAGTTGACGATATTAAGGCCTTTTCAGAGTGGGCAAATCAAAACGGAAAAAGTCCCCGTGAAATTGCCTATCGCCCTGCCCGTGTTTTAATGCAGGATTTTACAGGGGTGCCAGCGGTGGTTGATTTAGCTGCGATGCGGGATGGAATCGTTGAGCTTGGCGGCGATCCAGAAAAAATAAATCCGCTAAATCCTGTTGATTTGGTTATTGATCACTCTGTGATGATTGATGATTTTGGCAATCCACGAGCCTTTCAAAAAAATGTAGATCGCGAATATGAACGAAACATGGAACGATATGCTTTTTTAAAGTGGGGACAATCTGCGTTTAATAATTTTCGAGTAGTTCCCCCCGGCACAGGAATTTGTCATCAGGTTAATTTAGAATACCTTTCTCAAACTGTTTGGACTGACATTGATCAAGATGGTCATAAAATTGCCTATCCAGATACATTAGTTGGCACTGACTCCCACACAACAATGGTTAATGGTGCGGCTGTCTTAGGATGGGGTGTTGGTGGTATTGAAGCCGAAGCCGCAATGCTTGGTCAGCCTATTTCAATGTTAATTCCAGAAGTGATTGGCTTTAAGTTAACTGGTGCCCTAACCGAAGGAACTACTGGTACAGACTTAGTACTCAAAGTTGTTGCAATGCTTCGGGAGAAAGGTGTTGTCGGAAAGTTTGTTGAATTCTACGGTCCTGGTCTAGCTAGTCTCCCACTAGCAGACCGCGCAACAATCGCCAACATGGCACCAGAATATGGTGCAACATGCGGTTTTTTTCCGATTGATAACGAAACATTAAGATATCTCCGTGCGACAGGACGTGATGAAGATCGAGTCGCGCTCGTTGAAGCGTATGCAAAAGAGAATGGGTTTTGGCGTTATGAAAATTACAACCCAATATACACCGATACGCTAGAACTTGATATGGGTCGTATTGTGCCAGCAATTTCTGGACCGAAAAGGCCACAAGACTATGTTGCACTCACCAAAGCGAAATCTGCTTTTGCAAGCGAGATGGAAAGTAACTTCAAGCGACCAATGAACAAAAAAGTATCGGTTGCCGAGGAAGATTATAAATTATCGTCTGGTGATATTATCATTGCGTCAATTACTTCGTGCACCAATACATCTAATCCATATGTGATGATTGCAGCTGGCCTTGTCGCACGAAAAGCCGCCACTTTAGGTTTGACCCGCAAACCATGGGTCAAAACTTCTCTCGCGCCGGGTAGTCAAGTTGTGAGCGCTTATTTGGAAGCTGCCGGACTTCAAGAAGAGTTGGATAAACTTGATTTTCATTTGGTGGGTTATGGCTGCACAACTTGCATAGGTAATTCAGGCCCAATTCGTAGTGAAATATCGAATGCAATTTCGGAAGGTGATTTAGTCGCTGTTTCAGTATTGTCAGGTAATCGAAACTTTGAAGGGCGCATTTCACCGGATGTGCGTGCCAATTACTTGGCTTCTCCGCCACTTGTTGTAGCCTATGCCATTGCAGGAACGATGAACATTGACTTAACAACAGAACCTTTAGCACAGACGACGGACGGAAAAGACGTTTATTTAAAGGATATTTGGCCAACCCAACAAGAAGTTTCAGAACTGGTTGAAGAAACAGTAACACGAGAGGCTTTCTTAGAGAAATATGCCGAGGTTTTTTCAGGCGATGAAAAGTGGCAAAACGTCAAAACGCCAAGCACACAAACCTATGATTGGCCTCCTCAATCAACTTACGTGCAAAATCCGCCCTACTTCAAGGGTATCACAATGGAAACCAAAGAAATAAAAGATATTGAAGGGGCTAAAGTGCTTGCCTTGCTTGGAGATATGATTACCACTGATCATATTTCTCCAGCTGGTGCATTTCAGAGCAATACGCCAGCGGGAATGTATCTTTCTGAGCGGCAGGTACCAGCGCGTGAATTTAATTCATATGGATCACGTCGTGGTAATCATGAAGTAATGATGCGTGGAACTTTTGCGAATATTCGTATTAAGAATGAAATGTTGGATGGTATAGAAGGTGGTTATACAATCGGACCAGATGGAGAGAAAACGTCAATTTTTGAAGCCGCAATGGCGTACAAGGATAAAGAAATACCCTTGGTTGTTTTGGGCGGAGAGCAATATGGTGCCGGATCTTCCAGAGATTGGGCAGCAAAGGGGACAGCTTTGTTGGGAGTTAAGGCTGTTATTGCCGAGAGTTTCGAGAGAATTCATCGTTCTAACCTCGTGGGCATGGGTGTTATTCCATTCGAGTTTACAAACGGCGACACACGCATTTCACTGGGACTTACAGGCTCGGAAACGGTATCAATTAAAGGTCTTAACACAATTCATCCCCTTGCCCACGTTCCGTGTGAAATAACCTATCGTGATAGAACAAAAAAAGTTATTACACTGAAATGTCGAATAGATACTGAAGTGGAAATTGAATATATTGAGAACGGTGGCGTTTTGCATTATGTGTTACGCAATTTGGCACGGATTAAAAATCACCAAACCACGGCCGCATGACCATAACACAACATTTATGAAACCCATATCCTCAAACCACCATATGAGACCTGGTGCACTTCACAGTTGAACGGGCGTATTAATATCACTTGAATGAACAGTTACGGTATGGTAATTTTAAAGGATAGTTGATTGTTTTTATGGTTCCCTTGGTACTTTCTTTTTCACGGTCGAAATTCATGCATTTACCGTTCTCTAGGATTTAGGCAGTAATTAATGCACTTTCTTTACATTATCTCATCAATCATCGTAACAAAGTAACGTGCGAAAGTTGTATCAAAATTCTTAAAGAAACATTCTCAGCTTGATAGTCTGGATTTTATAAACCTTTCATTTTTTATTTGCCTAGTCACACTTTACACACTTTAGATCATTATTCAAAAATATATCAAAATAATGTTTTTGAGTTAGTCAATTGAGGTAACAACATGAATTTTTCTTTAATTCGATCAGTCGT
Organism: Aestuariivita sp.; assembly: GCA_026710055.1. Taxonomy (GTDB): domain Bacteria; phylum Pseudomonadota; class Alphaproteobacteria; order Rhodobacterales; family Rhodobacteraceae; genus JAPORY01. The sequence continues at coordinate 2,290 of JAPORV010000441.1, read as the reverse complement.
CTCCATAATCTGTGTTGCGATACTTGTTTGCATGCCAACAACAAAAAATGCCTACGCAAGTGATTTAGGAAAAATTCTTGGCGGGGCAGCTGTACTTGGAGCAGGGATATGTATTTTTAATCCCGAAGCTTGCGGTGTACAAAGCCAACAAGTGGAACCACAACAACCACAACGTGTTATTAGAAGAGCGCCCACAAGACAGATGTCACCTGAGCAGCGTCAGCAAAACAAAGATATACAACAATCATTGAACGCGTTCAATTTTCCAGCAGGTACTATTGATGGAATCATAGGTCGTGGTACACGTTCCGCAATTCAACAATACCAAAGTTATATGGGTTATAACCCGTCAGGACAACTGACGGATTTTGAACGTGATATTCTTGTCAATAGTTATCGAAAATTGCAACGAGGCGATGGATATGCAAGTTACCCAAACATGATGGCGCAGGAAGGACCTCGCGGTTTGTTGAAAGCGGAGGTAAACCCGCGGTATCCTCAACGATTTGGTGATCTTCAACCAACAACCGCACCTCCACAAGTCGCAACAAATTATCAACAGCCGGCTACGCAACCAAATCAATATGCTGTAAATACACAACCACAGATAGCTAATAATAACAATCAAGCTTCTCCGCTATTGCACAATTCAGAGCAACAGCTTTCACCAATCTCATTACCACCTCTTGAACCGATAGGTAAAACACGGACCTCCGTTGCTGAGCATTGTGAACTCGTCGGACTTACAGCTCAAACACTCAGTGGAACGACATCAACTGACATGACGTCGCCTGATCAAGTTCTTAACGAGAAATTTTGTGAAGCGCGCAGTTATGCAATTTCACAAGGACAATTTATTGCATCCCAGGTAAGAGCATCTGAACAAGAACTTGCAAAAGGATGTAATGAAATTACAAAGCATTATCAATCCATTTTTCCAACTGTCGAAAATGGTGAGCTCGAACAAGTCGTTGCAAGCACAAAAAACACAGCCATTCAAGTAGGATTGACAGATACGCAGATTGCCAATGCCTATGGACAAATTTGTCTTGGTATGGGCTACAGACAAGATAATGCCGAAATGGCATTTGCAAGTTCTTTACTTTTGATTGCAGCTAATGAGAGACCCTACGGAGAATTAGTAGGACATCACCTTCGAAAAGGTTTTGGGGTCAAAGCAACACCGTCACGGTCTGTCGACTGGTATGTTGATTCAATGACATCCCTTGAAAACGGTGCAAACCCAGCCTTTGAACCAAGCACAACAGTAAATCGAATTAATGTAATCCGTTCTGCGATTGGTAATGGGTTGGAAGAATATAGCATGATTCGAAAGTCTAACTGCACAAATACAGCCATGGAGCCAGCAACCTGTTTGGCATTTAACGAAACCGCATCTCTAAATCTCAGTCCTGATGTTTCAGATGTTTTGCAAAGGTATGATGATAATCAGAATGGTCGGATAACTTGTAAGGAGGCTCGTCGACATGGTATTGCGCCAGTACCTAAGTCACACCCAGCTTACCAGTATATGAACGACAGTGACCATGACGGAGTTATATGCGAGTAACTCTGACTAAGCAAATGAGTACTAAGTCATGTTGCTATTTGATTATTGTAATTCTGAAATGGATTGTTATGGTCAAAAATGTATCAACTTTTGAACAAAATCAATCTGATGATCTTATACATCAAAGATAGAAATTTACCAGGGCCAAGTTAAATTTCATTGAAATTTTAAAGATTTTATTATTATCGTTTACAATAAGGTCATAAAGATCTTAGGGAATTAAATTCAATTGGCGTTTGAAGCTTTGATTTCAATGGCCTTGAATTTCGGTTCAAGTAGAGGAGAAGATTAAATAGTGTCATTTGATCAATAAATTGAATATTTCAAAGAGCATCAAGAAAAATTTTACGAGGAGTGATTACCAAAAGAGCCACTTACAAAAGTCGGTGGAAATTTTGGATGTGATGGCGGAAGAAAGAGTGAGATAAAATCAAAGCAATTGCTCTATGAATACAAGCCCTCAAAAGTCAGTTTATTCGACAAAACCAGCTCACATCATCACCATAGTGGGCAAAATATGAACATCCGCGCAAGCAGAACCCGTCGACGGCATATGCCTCGACGCCAAAGACAGAATAAACGGTGCTATCAGGTGCGCAGTCTTCGTCACTGATCAACAGTCAGAGCGAAAATACCGAAAAATAAATGACACGCAACCTTCGCCGCACCCCGAACCCGGAGATGACGACCCCCATAGCTGTCCTTTAACGCCGCGTTCAC
>JAPORV010000483.1 GCA_026710055.1 Aestuariivita sp. | reverse complement strand
TCTTCGCCAGAGAAAAATGACAAAAGAGTCAACTTTTTCAGCGTTTTAATATTGATTTTAAGTTTTTTTACAGACACTAGTTATTGCAAAGTTGTCAGAATCAGCTGATGATCATCGTGTTGCATGGTTGTTTTTTATAATTTATTTTCCAGAGTCTTGTTTTGTCGCACTTATCAATCAAACGACTCAGAATGAGTTTTCGTGCAAAAAATTTAGATCTCTTGCATTGTTGGATGCGCGCTAGCAATATAAGTCAAAATTCCGATAACCTAAAATGATGAGCTCAAAAATGAACCAAACAGATAATGACGAAAGAGATATTTCCTACCAAGAAAAGACCTTTGCTGGTTTTTTGAACTGGAGTAAGTGGGTTGTGATTGTAGTCTTACTTATTTTTATTTGGATGGCGATCTTTATTTCCTAAGGATCATTAGGGTATAATCTTGTTTTTTGCACTTGAATTTTGCCCGAAAATTACTGGAAAAAGTTTGACTTGTTTTTCTGAATGATGATGATTTTACAGTGCAGATACATAAATTATTTGATGCGCTGGTATTTTGGTATTAATTTTGTGACCCGTGTAAATGTTGGTTTAGCATTAAGTTAGTATGTTTGACCTTCGACCTATTGGATATGTTATTGGATTCCTGGTCACAGTACTAGGCCTAACAATGCTACTGCCCATGATTTTGGATATAGTCGATGATAACCGACACTGGGTATCGTTTGCCACGAGTGCACTAATTTCAATCATTGTTGGGATGATGATGGCTGCGAGTTGCGCCAATTCAGCCCGACGTGAATTAAGCATCCAACAAACGTTCCTACTGACAAGTTCAGTTTGGCTTGTACTTCCGATATTTGGTGCATTACCTTTTTTTCTGGGTGAACCTGAACTGCGTGTTGTTGATGCTTTTTTTGAGGCGATGTCAGGAATGACGACAACAGGCGCAACTGTTTTATATGACATTGAGGAGTTCTCTCGCGGTATTCTCATTTGGCGCGGCATACTGCAATGGTTGGGCGGTATTGGAATCATTATTGTTGCTTTAGCATTTCTTCCTGAATTGCGTGTTGGTGGAATGCAGATTTTTAAGTCAGAAGGGTTTGATACTCTTGGGAAAATATTACCCCGTGCAGGCGAAATTGCACAACGTATATCTGTGACATACTTATTGCTGACGTTGATTTGTGCTTTGGCATATATCGGGTCTGGAATGGAAGTATTTGATGCAGTTGTACATTCAATGACAACAATTTCAACAGGTGGCTTTTCCAATTATGATATTTCATTTGCAAAATTTAATCCTTTAACGGAGTATTTTGCTGTTTTCTTTATGCTTTTGGCAGCATTACCGTTCGTCCGATTTGTGCAACTGATGTCAGGAAAAGCGAACCCATTAGTGCAAGATAGCCAAGTACGCGCATTCTTCTTGACAGTACTTGTTTTAGTTCTTTGTTTAACGTTATGGAAAATGTACGCTGTTGATCTCGTTGGAGAAGAAGCATTTCGTAAGGCTTTGTTTAATACAGTTTCTTTACTCACTGGAACGGGCTATGTTAGTGGGAATTATATGGAGTGGGGTGGCTTTGCCATAACACTGCTGTTTATAACTGGTCTCATCGGTGGGTGTGCCGGGTCAACATCCTGTTCAATAAAAATTTTCCGGTATCAGTTGCTCTTTGCGTCAGTACGGGTTCAATTGCGGCGTATGAGATCGCCGAACGGCGTATTTATGCCGCAGTATGAAGGGCGGACGATCAGTGATGATGTTTTGAATTCGGTCATGTCATTTTTTGTTTTTTTTCTTCTTTCACTTGGTGTTATTTCTGTGGCATTAAGTTTGACTGGGCAAGATTTTCTAACGTCAGTTTCTGGAGCGGCCGCGACCTTGGCAAACATAGGCCCCGGATTGGGCGATCAAATCGGTCCAGAAGGAAATTTCTCGAGACTTAATGATACTGCCAAATGGGTTCTCATATTTTCAATGTTTATCGGACGGCTTGAATTACTCGCAGTTTTTGCGATTTTCAATTATCGTTTCTGGCGACTTTAGATAACTTAAGAAATGTATATAAGTTTTATGGCCTGCCATTTTGTAAGACGGTTTGTTTTAAAAGCTGATGCTATTTGATTTTGGCGTCCTTAGCCTGAGCTAATCAAGTGGAACAAGGCTGCAAATGGTATGACGTGTTCTTGAATTAAATGAATTTAGCATAAAAATATTCTCCATTGATTTTACTTTCAATTTTCACGCAATGTCCCCTTTAGTGAGCGTGGTACCTCGGTGCTGATTTTTTTGCCTTTGCCTATTTGAATTTCGTTAAAGGTAGGATAATGCAGCGTTCCTGCAAAGCAAAATACAGATGGCAAATGAACCTTAGGAGAGTATTCTATGTTGAATAGTACGAGTATTCCTCGTTCATTTCAGGAGATTATGTTGCGGCTTCAATTCTATTGGGCGTCAAAGGGTTGTGCGATACTTCAATCATATGATCTTGAGGTGGGAGCGGGAACTTTTCATCCGGCGACGACCTTACGTGCATTGGGAAGCAAGCCATGGTCGGTTGCTTATGTACAGGCATGTCGCAGGCCGACCGATGGGCGATATGGTGAAAATCCTAATCGGTTGCAACATTATTACCAATTTCAGGTGTTCATTAAGCCTAACCCAGCTGATCTTCAGGATCTGTATTTGGATTCACTTGCAGCAATCGGGATTAATTCAGACTTGCATGATATTCGATTTGTTGAGGATGATTGGGAAAGTCCGACACTTGGTGCATGGGGTCTTGGTTGGGAAGTTTGGTGTGATGGTATGGAGATTTCGCAATTTACCTATTTTCAACAGGTTGGTGGTCATGATTGTCACCCTATTTCAGGTGAATTGACTTATGGATTAGAGCGTCTTGCAATGTATATTCTGAATGTTGATCATGTTATGAACATGCCGTTCAATGATCCTAATGCGCCGGTTGCGTTGACTTACGGGGATGTTTTTCGTCAACCTGAGGAAGAGTATTCTCGATTTAATTTCAATATGGCTAACACTGATTTGCTCTACAGGCATTTTAAGGAAGCAGAGGCAGAGTGCATAAATTTACTGAATGTAGATCCGATCGACCAAGAAACAGGAAGACGTATCATTATGGTGCACCCTGCGTATGACCAATGCATTAAGGCAAGTCATATATTCAATCTTTTGGATTCACGCGGCGTGATTTCAGTGACCGAACGTCAAGACTTTATCTCACGTGTGCGTTCGATGGCAAAAAAATGTGCTGATGCCTTCTTACAGATTGAGGAAAGGCTTTGAACAGTACGCTGCAGATTTATTATATGAAGTTGTATGCTAGTGTAATTTCTCAAGCAGAGTTAGCAAGAGTTAAGAAAATAGGATTTTCTTTCAACTGGCGGTTTTATCTGGCTTAATAGCATAAAGGTTGGGTTTTTGTTGATTTTCAGAACTGTATTGATTCGCATACTTGCTGCATTCATTCGAAAATCTTGTCAGCTGATCTTACTTCGCAAGAGGTTGCGTTACTGATGAGTGGAAAGCTAGTAAGTGGTATGCTACTCTTTGTTGCGATTATAGCTGGTGCATTACTGTATTATCTTCAAGTTTATGGGTATTATAGGATTGTTGAGGACACCAAAAATATTGATGTTAAATTGGTTTCTTCTTTAAGTCAAAAGCCAGTAGGAATCGATTATTCTGCATTTCGCGCGATTGATTCGAATAGTTCACCAATCCGATATCGTGCTTGTTTTGAGACCGAAATTAATCTTGAGCAGTTAAGTGACAATTACGTGGCAGCAAGTCGTGTTATTCCGCGTAATGCGCCAAATTGGTTTGATTGTTTTGATGCCGAACAAATTGCTGCAGCATTAGCTTCAGATAGTGCACGGGTTTTTCTTGGTCAGAAAAATATTCATTTTGGTGTTGATCGCGTTGTGGCAATAACCAGCGATGGCCGTGGTTATATTTGGCATGAACTTAATGATTGTGGCCGAAAATCCTATGATGGAACTGTTATCGGCGAGACTTGTCCCCAACGAAGTAAGTAAGTGGAAGGCATTAATGCAAGAACTTCTTATTGAATTACTCTCGGAAGAAATTCCAGCTCGTCTACAGCGGCGAGCGGCAGAAGATTTCAAAAATGGAATGATAGCGGGATTTTCTGAAGCTGGGTTAACTTTTGATCGAGCAGAGGTGAACTATACACCAAGGCGACTCGTTCTTGTGGTTCATGGTCTCTCAGAGCAAAGTTTGAGTGTGACAGAAGAACGTAAGGGGCCTCATACAGACGCTCCTGAGCAGGCCATTGAAGGCTTTTTGCGCGCGGTAGGAGTTGATCGAGACCACTTAGAAGTGCGAGAGACGAAAAAAGGTACCACTTTATTTGCTGTAGTCAAAAGACCCGGACGACCAGCTCAAGAAATTGTAGCAGAAGTCCTTGAGAATGTCATTCGTAAATTTCCATGGCCAAAGTCGATGCTCTGGGGAGAGGGCAAACTCCGTTGGGTAAGACCACTTCGGCGTCTTCTTTGTATTTTAAGCGAAAACAATTTGGCGCAGGTTGTACCGTTTGAAATTGATGGTTTGGTCGCAGGTAATATGACTGAAGGTCATCGCTTTATGGCTCCTGAAGTATTTACTGTTAATTGTTTCATGGATTATGTGCAAAAGCTCAGGCAGGCAAAAGTTGAGATTAGAGCAGATGTGCGTTCAGAGAAAATTTGGAAGCATGCTAGTGAACTTGCATTGAACGCTGGGTTGGTTGTCTTAAAAGATAATTTTTTACTTGAAGAGGTTACAGGTCTTGTGGAATGGCCAGTTGTTTTGATGGGTGATATTGCAAAGGAATATTTGGCTTTACCGCATGAGATATTGCAGACTTCAATGAAAGAGCATCAGAAATTTTTTTCTGTTCTTAATCCGACATCCAAAAGAATAGAAAAGCTGATTATTGTTGCTAATCGCGAAACAGCGGATTGCGGGAAGACAATACGTTTGGGCAATCAAAGAGTGCTTTCGGCACGCCTTGCAGATGCCAAGTTTTTTTGGGAAAATGATTCAAAAATTGCAAAGCAAGGTATGCATACTTGGCTAGAAATGCTTAAGAAAGTGACATTTCACAATCAACTCGGAAGTCAGTATGAGCGGGTTGAAAGATTAGTTAGTTCGGCGGCGTTATTCGCCTCAGTGATACCGAACTGTGAAGTGGATCGCGTTATTCAATCTGCACGAGTTTCAAAGGTGGATTTAAATTCCGACACAGTTGGTGAGTTTCCAGAACTTCAAGGAATCATGGGCGGGTATTTTGCGACACAAGCTGGATATCATTTGACCGTAAGCGACGCCGCTAAGAACCACTATAAGCCGCTTGGACCATCTGATGAAATACCGCATCAGCCTATTTCAATTGCGGTAGCGCTAGCGGATAAGTTAGACACACTTACAGGGTTTTGGGCTATTAAAAAAAAGCCGACTGGGAGCAAAGATCCGTTTGCGTTGCGTCGATCTGCTCTTGGCGTTATCAGAATCATTTTAGAGAACGAGCTTCGAATTCCACTTAGTTTTCTTGTGAATTTCTTCTTTGTTCAACATTATTTTCGACTAATGAATGACGTGAAAGCAGGTGAACTGGAAGCCATAAATGTTGCGCTCATTGAATGGCATGATTTACCTTTAACTATTCGCAAAATTAAAGAAAGTGAACAGGCCGAATTGGCAGCTGCACTTCAAAAGATTAAACAGGTTGTATTGCAAAATACTGAGAATTTATTAGACTTTTTTTATGAGCGATTGAAGGTCTTTTTGCGGACACAAAACATTAGACATGATATTATCGATGCTTGCGTTAGTATGTCTCATGCAGATGATTTAACGCTTTTGGTGCACCGGATTCGCGCATTGTCAACCCTATTGCAGACTGATGACGGAGAAAATCTGATTCAAGGGTTTAAACGCGCAAATAATATTTTGACCCAGGCAGAGGCCTGTGATGGCGTGCCGTATTCAGAACTACCTGACGTGACACTTGCAGAGCAGACCAGTGAGCATCTTTTGTTTTCTTCGCTTGAGCGTGTCGCCAAGGAAATGGATATTGCGTTACAAAATGAAGACTTTACCCTTGCCGTTCAGAGCATAGGAGCTTTAAGAGAACCAATAAATGCTTTCTTTGAAAATGTGATGGTAAATGTGGATCAATCAGCCATACGTGAAAATCGGCTGCGTCTTTTAAATCGCGTTCGTTGTATTTGCTTAAAAATCGCTGACTTGACTTGTGTGGAGAGTTAAATTCACACAATGGTTTTTTTGCTTACCGTCATTACTGCTTTTGAGCAATTTATTTTAATTTACTGACATGCCGAGAAGTTGATTTGATGACGGGTTCTCAAGATCATTTGATAACTGCTGATGCAAAGATTAAACATGAGACACATGGGTGGAGAGCAAAATGTTTACAAGATTTAATCAAATTTGATTTTCCAATACCAAAGGCTTTTGCGTTATCATTTTCGACTGTGGAAAAACTTACGGAAGGTACTTCGCCGCAAATTGAGAAAGTCATTGACTCATTTTCTGAAGACGCGCTTTTGGTTGTTAGACCTTCCTCTCAGAATCCGGCCTGGGGAGGACCGAGCACGATACTAGGTATCGGTATGAATGATACAAAATGTAGAATGTTTGCTCGGAAATTCGGTCGTCAAATGGCGGAGGCGTTATATCTTCGATTCATCCAGGTTTTTGCATCGGCAGTTGACAAACTTGACATAGATTTTATTGAATTTATTGGCCATACTGATGCTATTAAAAAGGCAATGAAGACGTACGCGACACACAGCGGTAGATCGTTTCCGCAGAATCCTTTTGATCAACTCGCCGGTGTACTGCAATCTATGGCGTTATCATGGGATACAGTGTCCGCGCGAATTTTGCGTGAAGCAAAAGGAGCACCGTTTGACGCGCAGTTGGGACTTGTTGTACAGGAAATGGTTCTTGATAAGGGAACAACAGAATGTGGTTCGGGGTTTTTTCGTTTAATAAATCCTGAAACCGGTTTGCACCAGTTAACCTCGCAATTCGTCTACGGAACAAGTGATAATGACTTTTTGAAGGCAAATGGCAAAACATTATCTATTGCTGGTGATATGCAAACATCTTCAATGAAGGATACTGTTCCGCAGGCATATGCAAGACTTCAGGTTCTTGCGGCATTGGCACGCGAGAAGTTATGTGAAGAAATTCAGCTAGAATTCAAACTCTGTGAAGGTGCGGTCTATATCCTTGATGGAGAAAAGGTTTCTTTCACACCACAAGGAGCTGTGCGTGCTGCTGTTCGACTGGCGCAAGATGGGATCATTTCTTCGGACGACGCTGTTATGCGGGTTGAACCAGCTTTGTTGAATAAATTACTGCATCGGCAAGTTGCCTCCGACTCGCAGCGTGATATTATTTGCTATGGAATTGGGGCTAGTCCGGGTGCCGCTACTGGTCGTATTGTGTTCACTTCGGCACAAGCTCAAGCAAGTGCTGCACGCGATGAACCTTGTATTCTCGTAAGGCGGGAAACAACTCCAGATGATGTTCGTGGCATGCATGCCGCTGATGCAGTGCTGACCGAACGTGGAGGTTTAACTAGTCATGCTGCAGTTATTGGCAGAGGTCTTGGACTGCCCTGCATTGTTGGTGCATCTTCGCTTGATTTTCGTATTCCTGAAGAGCAACTTATTGCCGAAGACGGGCGTGTTTTTAAGGTTGGCGATGTTATTACAATTGATGGTAGCACGGGACAGGTATTGGTAGGTGAGCCAGATTTAGTTGAAGCCTCGCTTGATGATTCGTTTCAAACATTGATGGAATGGGCTGATGAAGCGCGTGATATCGGCGTTAGGGCGAATGCAGATACGTCAGAAGATGCTCGCACAGCTCGCAACTTCAGGGCACAAGGCATCGGATTATGTCGAACCGAGCACATGTTTTTCGAGACACCTCGCTTAACAGTCATGCGCGAGATGATTTTTGCAGAGACTGCAAAAAGGCGTACAGAAGTTATTGAACGATTACTACCTATGCAGCGCAATGATTTTGTTCAGTTGTTTCGGATTATGGAAGGTTGCCCTGTTTGTATTAGATTATTTGATCCACCGTTGCATGAGTTTCTCCCTGGTTCGCTTTCTGGTCAGCAAGAACTCGCTCACGCATTAGATATTCCCGTTCAGGAAGTCATTAAGCGGGTTACTGAAATGGCTGAATATAATCCGATGTTGGGTCTTCGTGGTGTTCGTTTAGGTGTTACGGTGCCGGAAATATATGAAATGCAGGCTCGTGCCATTTTTGAAGCAACACTTGAAGTTAGCAAAGATAGCACGCCGGTTATTCCAGAAATAATGATCCCTCTAGTGTCGGCGCGGCGTGAAGTTGAATTGGTGAAGGAACGAGTAAACGCAGTCAGCAAGGCCGTACAATTAGAACAAGGCCGCATTTTTGACTTTCGTTTAGGCGTTATGGTTGAGACACCACGAGCGGCATTGAGGGCGGAAGAAATTGCTGATTTAGTGGATTTTTTGAGTTTTGGTACAAATGACTTGACTCAAATGACGTATGGACTCAGTAGGGATGATGCAGGTCGGTTTATGTCAGATTATGTGCGTAAAGGTGTGTTTGCTGAAGATCCGTTTTGTATGCTTGATAAAGATGGTGTTGGGGAATTGCTGCGTCTTGGTGTTGAAAGAGGAAGAAACGCACGTCCCGATATTATTCTATCAATTTGTGGTGAGCATGGTGGAAACACTGAATCTATTGCATTTTGCCGTGATGCCGGCTTTGATTATGTTTCATGTTCGCCTTTTCGTGTCCCGCTCGCTTGTTTATCTGCGGCGCAACTGACTATTTCGCAAAAACGGAGAGAAAAACACTAATAATTCTTTAACTTTTTGCTTGAAAACGCATCCTGTTGATCACAGGTTTATCTGGCGTTGGAACCGCTAATTAGTGTTTGTAAAAAAAACCTAAATTCACTGGTAGAATATTGAAAACATGTACTTTTCTGATGCATTTGTTCTGATGAAGATTTCCGATATTTGGTACAATTTTTTAACATCTTACAAGATTTCCATTGAATCAACCAATCTTCGCCAAATTGAAGAAAGTCATCAATATATTTTGGTTAAGTCAACACGTTGAAAAATATAATTTTATGCATGGCATACTCTTAAAATTTGAAAAAATGGGCTTTTTCACAGACACTATCTAGTGTCTGTAAAAAAACTAAAAATCAGTATTAAAACACTGAATAACTTGACTCTTTTTTCGTTTTTCTCTGGCGAAGATTGTGGGTATTGGGGACAATATCAGCAATTTCACCCAAGATTTGCCCCAAATCAGCAAATCTTCACCAGAATCTCTCGAAAGAAAAGTCACATTATGCGCACATCCTTCGCCATACAACCCCTTCTTGGCAATACTGCCAC
>JAPORV010000367.1 GCA_026710055.1 Aestuariivita sp. | reverse complement strand
CGTCTTGATGGTTCTTGACACAACAGTGATCACAGTGAACGGTGTGCGAGGAAAAAGTGCCGGTGCCATCAAGGGAAATGGCGAGATGACCGTCAAGAACAGTATACGGCTCAAACACCTTGCCCCGTTGCAACGGCGCAAAGATATCCGTCAAGCAGCGACGCAAGTCGCAACCCATCTTTAACATTTTGCAAAAAAGATCTTTTAAAAACAAATATTTAGAAAACTGTATGGCACTACAAACTTCAAACTTATCTCTATATTTCAATAAGTTAACGGAATCGTAGGTCACTACAACGAGTTTTCAAAAATTGCTTTATTATAACTTATTGAAATTAAAAGAAAAAATATTCCGGTAAATCGCAAAAATAATGAAATTTGATGAATTTTTCGAAAATTTTGTTAAAGATGGGCTGGCATTGATAGATATTTTCGGAAGGACTGTTTCATGACCCTGCTCGATTTTTGTAAGCAATTGAAATAATTGAATAAAAAAATTAGCGGGAATTGATAAAGAAACAGAGATATCGGTTGACATACAAAACCCATATTCTAAATGCGCGAACAATATTAATTTCAACGAATTGAAAACAATCTGAAGAAATCAGTGCCGCAAATCTAGCATATTTGCTGCATATTTTGCTATTATTCCAAGGTAGTCAACTAAGTGATTGATTAGCACAAATCAACAGAATATAAGCCCGCCCAGCCTTTGTATCGGTCAATGACGTAATCTCATCATCAGAAGCTATTTTTTCAAACCACCTCAACATTGAATCAAACCGCCGAATAAAATGTTGAACTGTATCACGAAACATTGCATCTTTTTGTATTCGCTCCGCAGTATATTTGAGAGATAAATTATCTCCAACAATCCCTAAACGCACGGCACTACGTGCAACTTTGTTTTGAGCAAATTGTCGCCATAAATCTGCTGATGTCACCTTAATGTCGAAATGTTCCATGTAAATTCCATCTTGGCTAAGAAGTTTAAGAGCATCTTTAGCCGAACGGATTAAGTCCTTCGTGTCTTTGTCACTGGATGCTTGAGAAAGGGCAAAAAATCCTTGTGCGTCATCGCTATCATCTGGAAAATTCAACGCACGAACAAAGTCTTCAACGGGCGTTGGTTTCAAGCCATTGGTAGTATTTTGGGCCGAGTCTGCACGAATCACTACAGTCGATTTTCCATTTTTATCATGGAAGAAACCACCTGTTTCCAAACCCTTATAAGCATCAGATAAAACCGCTACAGCACTTTTAACGTTACCTAAACCACTCTCTAACTTACTCAATTTGTCTTGGAACACTAGTGAATTCTCACGAGCCGCCATATATTCTTGTTTCTTATCGGCCTTTTGCAATTCATCAATATCCTGTTGAAGCACTAAAGATTTTTCTTTCAAGGTGTACACAACAAAAAACAAATAAGAGATTATCCAAATCAATCCAATCGGAAGTAACACGACAAAGAAATTAACAGCCGTCTCCACTGTTACTTGAAAAAAAAACCATAAACTTCCTACAAGCACAATCCAGACTAAGGTTGCAAACAGTGCGGCTAACTTGAATATAAATGCAGGAAAAGTGCTTTTCTTAAGTTCATAAGCACTGTTTGATCGGTCCTGAAATTGTTTAGACATTAGCCTATTGTCTTTAATGTAGCGTTTAAGAATACGTAATCGTAGCTATCTCGTAGGATTTATCACCTCCAGGAGCACGAACTTCGATGCTATCTCCTACTTCGCGGCCAATTAACGCACGCGCGAGCGGCGACTTAATGCTAATAAGCCCATTTGTGGCATTTGCCTCATGCTCTCCGACAATCTGCAATGTCATTTCTTTATCTGTCTCTTCGTCCACCACGACAACACAGGCCCCGAACTTGACTGATCCACTCAAAAGCGCCGGATCAATAACTTCAGCACGCCCAATAATAACCTCTAACTCTTTGATACGCCCTTCTATAAAGGACTGCTTTTCTCGTGCAGAATGATACTCCGCATTCTCGCTTAAATCTCCGTGTTCACGTGCAGCCGCAATTGCTTTAATTATCTCGGGGCGTTCAATAGATTTGAGCGTTCGCAATTCAGTTTCTAGTATATTGAACCCTTTTGGAGTCATTGGAAATTTATCCATATCACACTCTCATCACGAAATTAGAAATATTCACACCATCTGCTGTTTGAAACTAATATCTGCCTAAAAATTAACAAGCGATTGATCTCAAAAACAAACTTTAAACTCAGCAACCGATGATTGCCAAAAAGAAATTTTTGCTGTTTTTGATCATACTCAACCAATTTTCGGGAAAGGCAAGTATGCAAATGCCCATATAGACGAAAGTCAAATACAAACAAAACAAATATTGAATACTTCACTTTCAAAAAATTCTTGCGAATTTTATCGACATCAAACAAAAATTAAGAAATTTAGGATTCAGGATGTTCAAAATAGGATTGTCTGACAACCACAAACAATAAGTTCATATGAATATATTCAACAATAAACATATCCCTCAAAAAATCAAGAACTTAACAGCATTGCAAAAAAGAATTTATTGAGAATTTTATACAGGGCCAGCCAAAATACATCTAGGAATTTGCATTGAGTTTCGCCCAACATCATAAATATCCTGCATATTAAAGCATGATATCATAAACTATCGTTCACATCGAGACATTTTGAATTCAAGCCAGCAATTCCCGCTAACTCGGGTGAATAGTAAAGAGTGTCATTCGAACTCTAAGTCTTTGAGAAAAGTAGAAAAAATATCCCTAAAATAACATTAAAGTCTTAATTTTAGTGCAGAAATTTTACGAAAAATAATTTTTTAAATTGCGTAACTATATGAAACAAAAGAAGGAATATTCTAGCGGGAATTGCTGAATTTAGGCAATAGTAATTAAAGATAAAGATATTATTTCAATTGTACCAATAAAAGCAATTTAGTATAGAGCCAGATAATCTTCGGAGCAATTTAATGGTCAACGATCAAAGAGAAACAATTGAATACGACATAATTATCGTTGGAGCAGGTCCGGCAGGATTGAGTGCAGCAATCCGTTTAAAGCAGCTAAATTCAGACCTAAATATTGTTGTTCTTGAAAAAGGCTCCGAAGTTGGCGCACATATTTTATCAGGTGCCGTTTTGGATCCAGTTGGTCTCAACAAGCTTATCCCAGACTGGCGTTCAAGAAATGCACCGATTACTGTACCAGTACGAAAAGATAAATTTTATTTGCTCGGCGAAGCAGGAAAATTACGTATTCCAAATTGGCCAATGCCTCCGTTGATGAACAACCATGGCAACTACATCGTTTCAATGAGCAATGTCTGCCGATGGATGGCAAACGAAGCAGAAGAACTGGGGGTTGAAATATTCCCGGGTATGGCTTGCTCTGAACTTGTTATTGGCGACAAATCAGAAGTCAAAGGCGTTGTTGCCGGTGTTTTTGGCCTCAATAAAGACGGCACCGTTGGCGAAAACACAGAAATTGGTATGGAATTACATGGAAAGTACACTTTCTTAGCCGAGGGTGTGCGCGGTTCTCTCGCAAAGCAAGTTATTGAAAAATATAACTTATCAAAATCAAAAGAACCACAAAAATTCGGCCTCGGTATGAAAGAAATCTGGGAAGTGCAAACAAATAAACACCACGAAGGGACTGTCATACACACAATGGGATGGCCACTCGAAAAACATGCCGGGGGTGGTTCATTTATCTACCATTTAGATAAGAACCAAGTTTACATCGGGTTTGTTGTACATTTAAATTACAAAAATCCCTATCTACATCCATATATGGAGTTTCAACAGTTCAAGCATCATCCGATGGTCAGTGATCTTCTTGATGGTGGCAAAAGAATAGCTTATGGTGCACGTGCGATTTCCGAAGGGGGCTATCAATCAATGCCCAAAATGGTTGCGCCTGGCGTTGTACTATTGGGGTGCTCGGTTGGCATGGTGAATGTGCCTCGAATTAAAGGCAATCATAATGCTATGCTCTCCGGTCAAGCCGCAGCAGAAGCTGCGCATGAAGCGCTATCTAATGGCCGGGAAAAAGATGAGTTGGTTGACTACGAGACAGCGGTTCGTAAAGGCGCCATCGGGCGTGATCTTCGGTTGGTGCGCAATGTCAAACCGTTGTGGTCGAAATATGGTTTATCCGCATCATTAATTGGAGGCGGTTTGGATATGTGGACCAACACGTTTGGCTTTTCGTTCTTTGGCACTCTCGGTCACGGAAAGTCGGATGCAGAAGCAACTGAAGCGGCCAATAGACACACACAAATAACCTATCCGCGCCCGGATTCGGTCTTAAGTTTTGATCGCTTGACCAATGTATCGTTCTCAATGACCAATCATGAAGAAAATCAACCCTGCCACTTGAAACTTTATGATGCTTCAGTGCCCATTTCCGTAAATTTACCCAAATTTTCCGAACCTGCCCAACGCTACTGCCCAGCTGGCGTTTATGAAGTGGTCCAAGAAGCAGAACCACGTTTTGTCATTAACTTTCAGAACTGTGTTCATTGCAAGACCTGTGATATCAAAGACCCCAGCGAAAATATTAATTGGGTTACGCCACAAGGCGGCGATGGCCCAAATTATCCTAACATGTAGAATGCGCAATGCTAACACATCTGATACCGAAATATCACAAAGGCTTTGCAAGCCAACATACATCATGAATCAATTCAAGAAAGATAATTCCCAGTATGCTTAGACGTTTTAAGTTTTTATTGCCAAGTTTAATTGCTAGCGCATTTTTGGTCACATCATCTGCCGCAGCCAACCAACCTCTTGGTGCCTACCTTGCTGGTCGTCTTGCGCTACACGACAACGAGTTTGGATTTGCCGTACAGTATTTCAGCAAAGCACATGAAACCGACGCTGACAATTTAGAAATTATTCAGAATTTGATTCTCGCTCTAACAGCAAAGGGCAATTTTGAACGTGCTACTTATTTTGCTGAACAAATTGAACCTGTAGAAAATATCAATAATTTCTCAGAATTAGTGGTTCTAGCTGACCTGGCAAGAAAAGAACATTTTAATGCAATCCTTGCAAAAACCGATAAAGAATTAACCACTGGTACTTTATCCAACGACTTGTGTCGCGCATGGGCTTATCTTGGCAAAGGATCAGTAAGGAAAGCACTTGATGCTTTTGATACAATCATAAGCAATGAGAGCCTATCCATCATAGGGCGATACCATAAAGCACTTGCATTATCACTTATGGGTGATTTTAAACAGGCAGAGGTAATTCTCACAGAAAATGAACAAGTTGCTCTCAGAATGGGTAGTAAAGGGATAATTACTCACGTTGAAATACTCTCGCAGTTGAATCGAAATACCGACGCTCTTGAACTCATAGAAGAAACTCTTAGTTACCCGTCAAATCAAGAATTATTGAAAATAACTAGCGACTTAAAAGCTGGAAAAACACTCCCTTTTACACAGGTGATCTCTGCAAAAGACGGCATTGCTGAAGTCTTCATGACCATAGCAATGGCATATCAAGAGGCGAATCAAGAGGACACCAAAATTAATGAACTCATCTATCGCCGACTCGCATTCCATATTCGACCAGATCATTTTGACATAGTCATTTCAATCGCACGAATCCTCGATTCGCTAAAGCAATTTGACTTAGCGATTAGTGCCTATAAACTCATACCATCGTCACATCATCAATTTGTAATTGCGGAACAAGATCGCGCCAATGTGCTGAACCGCGCTGGCAAACCAAATGCTGCCATTGAGGTTCTTGAACAATTGGCAATTGATTATGCTAATTTGCCGTCTGTTTTTTCCGCAACTGGTGACTTATATCGCCAAATTAAAAATTACGAAAATGCCGTCAAATCCTACAGTCGTGCATTAAATATCACAGCTAATAATGATCAATCGAAATGGTACTTATATTTTGTACTTGGAATCAGTTATGAACGACTAAATCAATGGAAAAGTGCGGAAGCAAACTTCCGTGCTGCATTAGAAATACGGCCTAACGAACCCCGTGTATTAAATTATCTCGGATATTCTTTAGTTGAGAAACAAACTAATCTTAAAGAAGCTTTAGATATGATTGAACGCGCTGTCGCTGCACGGCCAAACAACGGGTACATGGTCGATAGTCTTGGTTGGGTTTTATATCGACTTAACCGTTTTGAAGAATCTGTCAAATATATGGAACGCGCAGTTGAGTTAGAGCCCATTGATCCAGTTATCAACGATCACTTAGGCGATGTATATTGGGCGAATGGTCGTTACAGAGAGGCAGAATTTCAGTGGAAACGCGCACTTTCCTATGTTGACTCAGATAATCTACCACAAGATATTGACCTGAAAAGAATTCAGCGAAAGTTAGCCGTTGGCTTGGATATCGTTCTTAAAGAAGAAGGTGCGCCACCCCTCGAAATCGCCCACGATGATCACTAAATCTTTCGCACCAGCCAAGATAAACTTAACTTTACATGTCACTGGTCAGCGTAAAGATGGCTATCATTTACTTGATAGCTTAGTTATATTCGCCAGTGTCGGTGATACGCTTAGTTTTTTTCCCAATTCAAAGAAGCTCGAACTGATCATATCTGGACCTGAAGCGAAATATGTCCCGCGAGGGGAAGATAATCTCGTGTTACGCGCAGCAAGCCTTGCCGGTTTAACCAGCGGTTCGTTTTTCTTACAAAAAAATCTTCCCCTGGCCGCCGGTATTGGTGGCGGTTCTTCCAACGCTGCCGCTGCGCTACGCCTAATCCGCTATACTCCGAATGACAATGGGCAATCTCTTGGCGCAGATGTTCCGATTTGCATCAATAGGCAATCCGCTCGTATGCGCGGTATTGGGGACATCATTGACCCTATTTTCAATCTTACAAAAATATTTGCAGTACTGGTCAATCCACGTTGCTTCATGCCCACACAAGTTGTTTTTGAAAAACTCCAACGAAAATCAAACCCGGCAATGACAGATATACCTGTCACATTAGACTATAGAGAATTAATTAAATGGCTCTCCTTACAACGTAACGATCTTGAAATCCCTGCGCAGGAAATTGAGCCTGTGATAAAAACAGTATTTCGAACTTTAAGAAGAGCGAATGCTGACTTGATTCGAATGAGCGGATCAGGTTCCACATGCTTCGGCTTGTTTTCCAATTACGAAAGCGCTCAAGCCGCAGCACAGGAAATCACTGATAATCATCCTAGTTGGTGGGTCCAGCCAGCCACACTGGGCTAATCTATGAAAGCCTATCAATGATATATTTGGCTAAACCGCAAAGAAGATTCCGGAGTTGACACTCTGGTAAACACTCAATTGACGCGCATGCTTTATAAGACCAGTGTTGAGCATCTGCTCGGGTTTTTTCAATAGCATCATATTTTTTTAATAACCTTAATACTTCATCTAAATCACCTTCTTGCTGTTGCCCATTAACGATGGTGCGCACCCAAAAAGCTTTTTCATTTTCGGTGGCGTGCGCGACAGCTTTAATAACTGGTAGTGTCATTTTCCGATCACGGAAATCATCACCTATATTCTTCCCAAACGCTGGATTATCATCTGTATAATCCAAAAGATCGTCTGCAATTTGAAATGCGATCCCGAGTGCATCACCATAATTCCGAAGTGCTTCTAAATGCAGTTCAGATGCGTTTGCGATAACGCCACCAACCTCGGCGGCGGCTGAGAAAAGCGCTGCTGTTTTCCCTCGGACGATCTGCAAATAAATTTCTTCAGTTAGTGTGAGACTTTGTGCAGCGGTCAATTGAAGAACCTCACCCTCCGCGATTGTTGCAGATGTGTCGGCCAGCAGTTCCAAAACCCTTAAATTATTTGTCTCGGTCATTAGTTGGAATGACCGCGCAAAAAGAAAATCACCGACCAAAACAGAAGATTTGTTGTCCCAAAGTAAATTAGGGGTTGGTCGACCACGTCGCTGCAAACTTCCGTCGACGACATCATCATGCAAAAGCGTCGCCGTATGAATAAATTCAACAGTTGCAGCCAAATAAATATGATAGTGACCAACATAATCAAACATATTGGCACTTGCGAGTGTGAGAATTGGTCGTAATTTTTTCCCTCCAGCATCCAAAAGATATTGGGTAACCTCGGGAATACGCGGTACATTTTGCGACACCATCCGTTCACGAATAAGTAAGTCAACCGAACGAAGATCATCGGCTAATTTAGCAGTTAATTGCTTAAGTGGTTGACTCACAACTTCAATATCTTTCATGTCTTTCTCACAAACTCGACAAAAACTTTAAATATATTTATTTTATCCACATGAAAGAACTTCTTCGTAGCAACGATCCAACAGTCATTGCTTTTGCCACAGTTCTCCTTAATGGAGAGAATATAGAGTGTTTTGAGGTAGATTCCAATATGAGCATTCTTGAAGGTAGCCTCGGGATTATCCCACGCCGAATTCTGGTGCCAGCAGACGACTATGACAGAGCGGTGCGAATAATGAAAGATAATCAGATTGACTTGGAATAGTGACAGATAATTTAACATGTGATGCATTTTTAGGTGGAAAATTATTTCTCTGGCAGCCGAGTAAAGGTTATCGAGCTGGTATTGATTCCGTTTTGCTTGCAGCAAGTGTGACGGCGGAGTTTGGGCAACATGTTTTGGACTTAGGGTGTGGTGTTGGAACAGCAAGTTTATGCCTTGCCACACGAGTGCACGGGTTGTCAATCATGGGAGTTGAATGGCTCACTGATTACGTGGCTTTAGCGAGGCGTAATATCGCAGAGTCAAACATGACCATGAAAGTCTTTGAAACAACCATTGAGAACTTACCAAAGGAAATTCGCCAACATCAATTTGATCATGTTATTGCTAACCCGCCATATTTTTTTTCGGATTGCCGGCATTCTGCAATGAACCCAGGAAAAGAAGCGGCCATTTCCGAATCTGTTTCGCTGAAGGTATGGGTCAAAGTTGCGACAAAACGTCTTGCCCCCAAGGGGTATTTTTTTGTTATTCATCGTACTGAACGTCTTCCTGACTTACTAACCGCAATTAGAGGTCAACTCGGAAGTATAGAAATACAGCCGATTGCTTCTCGTTCAGGACAATCTGCAAATTTATTCTTGCTAAGAGCGCAGAAAAACGGCCGCGCAGTATGTCGATTACACCCGCCCCTAATTTTGCATAAGGGACAAAAACACACGCACGATGCAGAGAGCTATCGGCCTGAAATTATAGACATACTTAGGCGTGGAAAAGGGCTGTCATGGCCAAGAAAGGCAAATTCAAAAGACTGAACAAACACTTACGCAAGTACCACATAAAAAATGTTAACATGTCTAATGCTATCCTTACTCACCAAAAGAAATATGAGCTTATGCAATGAACCGTTTAGGGTGTGGTTCTCATATGGTGTGGGGCGAATTTTGTAAACCATTGATATGAAACGATAATTATTTGTCGAATTTTGCTCATCACGCAAGATTCGCCCGATTTCGCGAAAATTCGTC
>JAPORV010000078.1 GCA_026710055.1 Aestuariivita sp. | reverse complement strand
TCCACCTCCGAAACCGCATGGCACTCACCGCCACCCGTGAGGGACACTGAACGGGCCGTGCTCGTTCTACCGGAAAAAAAAGAACCCACTTTCATCAAGGTCGATCAGGAAATCCTGACATCGGACTATATCCTGCCTGCTATCGTATTCATGCCTTATGGACATGGACGGCTTTTACCGTCTCGTTCGGAAACTAGATAGACCATGACTCTCAAGATGTCAACAAAAATACGCGACACATCCTAAATGTTGCGCATTTGGGGGTGCTGAATAGTTACAACTTTTCTTTAAAGTGATTAACGGCGGCGGTCTTGGAAAAACATCAATGGTTGATATGAATATTCGAAAATTTCTTCCTGAAGCTGATCTTTTACCTTACATTGAAGCAATTTTGGGCGTCTATAATTTACACGAGCGTCGGGACAATAAGTGCAAAGCACGCATTAAAATTATGTTGCACGAACATATTATTGAAGCGTTCACAAAAAATTTAAAAAACAATTCAATCGTATCCGACCAACCTATCAGAAAAGTTATCAGCACTACTTTGATATAATTGCTTCGGAATTTGCACCGCTAGAATTAAAATCCAAACAAATTGATCACTTTTCATATGGATACGAACATAATGCAGTTTGTCGTGAATGGGCAAATAATAACTTATCCGAACATAAAGTTGACGGTTATTCCATCATTTCAGTGTTGCTAAAAAAACATGGCGCCGCTCCTGATGATGCTACATCAAAATAGATGAGAGTTCTGGCAGATTTAGCAGAGTGGTTCAATCATAATAAACTTCGTGTTAGTCACAAACAAAACAAAATTCTCCCATATGTACATAAATTCAATCTACCTAATGTACACTCAATTCTTCAAGACAATGATCTAGCTACCGCGAATATAGGCTTAATTTCTGACAGCTTGTCCCGGTATGGATTACTGCACGCTTGCAACAGCACGCTTTAGTCCAGTGGTACAACAAATTGCAAAACGTTTTCAAGAACTCAAAATTGAACATCAAATTGGTCAGTTAAAATTGAAAATTTCTGGTTTCATTAATGCCTGTGGCCATCACCATATTGGTCATATTGGGATTTTGGAAGTTGAGCGATCTGGAATTGCATGCTATCAAATTACGTTTGGTGGAAAGGCAAACTCAACAACAACAATTAGCGAAAAAACTGAACTAGGTTTTTCAGCAACAGGACTTGTTCCAGCAATTGTGCGACTTATTGCAGCTTATCTAAAATTGAGCTTCAATCAAATTAAAACCTTCATACAAACCGACCGCCGAGTCGGGATTGAACCTTCAAAACAACCCTCTATTCGCATTAACTTATTGCTGCTTAATCAACGCCAGATAATATACGAAAGTGATATTTTAATTCTTTTCACTCGTCCCACACAGGCTATATCTTACCCATTTAATTTTTATAAAAAATCATGCAGATATAACCAACTTCATCCAACATCATTACGGATGCAGGATTCGCGGATTTAAAGCAAATCTTCACAACGGGTGAAGATGTTCTTGCTCTTGAAGTCTCAGTAGATACCGATCAAGGCGCCATTGCACTACCATCAGCATTACAAATAATTCAAATAAATTTTCCAAAATTTTCAGATAGATAAAGATTTACGATTGCACGTCAATTGCGCCTAAAGGGATTCAAAGGATATTTAAGGGCTAAAGGACTTTAATTGCTGGCCAGTACGGCATGGCACGACGCGCAGGCTTTGGTGAATTCGAAATACCTGGTGATATTGCTGTGAAACAACCGAAAAATGAATGGAAATACAAAACTAACTGGAGACTTACCGACTATCAGTCGCGAATTAGACAATAATTATATTTTGATATGAATTGTCACAATATCATTTTACCCTTTTCATTCCTTAAGTTACAGCATAAATGAAGCTATTGAATTATTCATTGAGTAGTTAAACTCACATTTAAGCTGTTTTCAGAAACGAAAGGAAACGACTTAACGAATGACGTTACCTGACGCACAAACCGTAACTCACGTCAAACACTGGACAAATCAATTATTTTCATTTCGTTGTACACGACCTGAAAGCCTCAAGTTTAGATCTGGTGAATTTGTTATGTTAGGCTTAATGGAACAACTAGATTCAAAGACCACCAAACAAAAGCCACTTTTGCGGGCTTATTCTATCGCTTCGCCTGCTTGGGATGATGAATTAGAGTTTTATTCAATCAAGGTACAAGACGGCCCTCTTACGTCTCGCTTACAGCATATTCAACCTCAAGACCAAATAATTCTAAGACCTAAACCGGTCGGCACTTTAGTTCATGACGCACTCTTACCAGAAAAACGCATATGGTTCTTTGCAACCGGAACCGGAATTGCACCTTTTGCTTCGCTTTTGAGAGATCCTCAAACTTTTCAAGACTATGACGAAGTTATCTTGACACACACTTGTCGAAAAGTAAATGAGTTACAATATGGTCAGCACCTGATCGAAGACATCAAGAGCAATAAACTCCTGCATGAACTGCTTGGCATGAACTTCCATAAACAATTAAAGTACTATCCCACAACAACCCGCGACACGAGTCGAAAGGTTGGACGAATTACAGACTTGCTTCGTTCGGGTGAAGTGTTTTATGATCTTTCCACAAGCAAAATCACCCCAGATTCAGATCGAGCAATGATTTGTGGAAACTTAGCCTTCAATCTGGAACTAAAAGAAATCCTAGAAGAATTTGGACTTGAAGAAGGTGCTAATTCGCATCCAAGACATTATGTTGTAGAAAAGGCTTTCTTGGATTAAATTTAACTTGTGAATGATAACTTGACAAATTAGAATTGAATTTGTTTCACTTGAAATAAAGATATCGCAGTGAAATTTATCTAATTTAATGGAAGTTTTAATATCGTTAATCCTTCCAGGAAATGGTACAAATAGTCAGCTTGAGAAGAGTAACTTGAACTGTACAACCTCAAGGCTTAATATAACCAATACTTATTATTTTGAAGGAAATCAGACATAGCACGTAGACCACACAATGCACCCCTCCAACGTGAAACAGGCCCGCGAGTAAACGAAAACATTCCCGAAAGGGAAATCAGGCTAATTGGAGAGGACGGCGAAAACATTGGTATCGTATCTCACGCGAAGGCGTTAGAACTTTCTTATGAAGCCAATCTAGATCTGGTAGAAATATCTCCAAATGCAACACCGCCCGTTTGTAAAATAATGGATTACGGTAAATTCAAATATGAACAACAAAAAAGAGAAAGTGAAGCGCGTAAGAAACAAAAAACCATTGACGTTAAGGAAGTAAAGTTTCGCCCAACTACTGATACTCATGATTACGATGTAAAAATGCGTAATGTGATTAAGTTTATTCAAAACGGGGACAAAGTAAAAATTACACTCCGATTTAAGGGCCGTGAAATGGCGCACCAAAACCTCGGCCGAGATTTGCTCGAACGAGTAGCCGAAGACGTCAAGAAT
This sequence comes from Aestuariivita sp., assembly GCA_026710055.1. Lineage (GTDB taxonomy): Bacteria > Pseudomonadota > Alphaproteobacteria > Rhodobacterales > Rhodobacteraceae > JAPORY01. The sequence goes on along the minus strand of JAPORV010000078.1, from coordinate 6,055 downwards.
TTTGGCAAAGTGGAAAATGTGCCTAAGTTAGAAGGTCGGCAAATGATAATGATGATTGGACCTGGCTCCCAGAAAGGATAAGTTAACGAATAGAAATATTTCTTTTTGAGGGTAATAAGTCATGCCTTATAAAAGTTCAATCTAATTCAAAAGCACCGAAAATAGATAACTCTTAAAGCACAAGGTATGAGAAATTCATGCTCTTTATTAATTCCGTAGAACTAAGTATCTTAATTTATCGTCCCTGCTCTAAAATTCATCTACTGAATTCGGTGCTGTTGTCACGTCAAGAATAACACGATAGTTTCAATCTATCAGAACTTACCCCTATTTCAGACTTCATATCCAAATTAATCTATTTTTTCCTCTCGCTACATTATTTTGATCAAAAGGAAAATACATTATTTTGCCGCAATAACGGCCCGCTTTGTAAGTGTTTTTATTAAACTAGCACGGTAAGCCGGAGTGCCATGTAAATCACTAATTAAGCCATCGGTAGAAAACGTTAAAACGTCTAGTGAACTGGGTGAAAAATTATCAGAAAGCAATGCTTCAGCTTCGCTCCAACGAAACACACCATTTTCTGATGCCCCGGTAATGGCAACACGAACACCACTATCAAATTTGGCAACAAAAACACCAGTTAAAGCAAACCGTGATGCTGGTTGAAGGAATTTCTGATAATTGGCAACTGTTGGGATTTCAAATTGGACAGCAGTGATTAATTCACCTTCGTCCAAAGCGGTTGTGAACATTCCTTGAAAGAAGTCCTCGCTGTTTATTTCTCGTTTGTTGGATATAATCTTTCCGTTAGATGCTAACACCGCGGCGGGATAACAAGCGGCTGGATCATTATTCGCAAGTGAACCACCAATTGTTCCACGATTACGCACGGCCGGATCACCAATATGGGATGCTAATGCTGAAAGTGCAGGATAATGCGAACTAGCTTGTTTCGCGATAACCGCATGTGTTGTTGCACCTTTTATTTCTAACATGCCTCCTTCATTTACGGACACTCCCCGCAATTCAGGAATTCCGGCCAGCGATACTAACTTACTTGGCGCGTTCAGTCGTTGTTTTAATGCTGGAATTAAGGTTTGCCCACCACTGAGAGGCATTGCCTCTTCACTACTGAGTAAAGTTATAGCATCCGAAATAGAGCTCGGTTTTTCAAATTCAAAATCATACATTTTATTGGCCTTTTATTTTCAAAACAAATAGGTCATTTGACCAATAGTGGTGTGCACGAAAAAATGTGCACACCCTAAAGTTCATTAGGATTGCATTGCAGCCCAAACACGACTTGGTGAAACAGGCATATCAATGTGATCAACATCATGACCAGCGGATTGCAGCGCATCAATCACGGCATTGACAACGGCTGGCGGTGAGCCAATCGCACCTGCTTCACCACATCCTTTCACACCTAGTGGGTTGTGAGTACACGGAGTTTGGCTGGAGTGGTCAACAGCATAAAAAGGAACATCATCGGCACGCGGCATTGCATAATCCATATAAGATCCGCTCAACAATTGACCATCTTTATCATAGCTACAACTTTCCAAAAGGGCTTGTCCAATACCTTGCCCAATTCCGCCATGAACCTGTCCATCAACAATCATAGGGTTAACAATATTTCCAAAATCGTCGGCAGCACAGAAACGCTCTATTGAGACTTGGCCTGTATCAGGATCAATTTCAACTTCGCAAGCATAGGCACCTGCCGGAAAAGTGAAGTTGGCAGGATCGTAAAAGGCTGTTTCTTCTAGTCCCGGCTCGATATCTTGAAGTGGAAAATTATGTGGAACATATGCTGCAAGCGTTACTTCCCCCCAAGCCACAGACTTATCAGTACCTGCAACTGAGAATTGTCCATCCTTTAACTCAATGTCTGCATCGGATGCTTCCATGAGGTGTGCGGCAATTTTCTTAGCTTTGTTAATGACCTTCTCAGTTGCGCGAACCATAGCAGAACCACACACAGCTATTGAGCGGGAACCATAAGTGCCCATTCCAAAAGGAATTTTAGAACTATCACCATGTACTATTTCAATTTGAGACTCATCAATTCCAATCATTTCTGCAACAACTTGAGGAAATACAGTCTCATGACCTTGACCATGAGAATGCGCACCCACCATTACAGAAATTGATCCAGTAGCATTTACTCGCACTGTTGCCGCGTCATACAAACCTGCGCGCGCACCTAGCATACCCACAATATTGGATGGCGCAATACCACAGGCTTCTATGTAACAGTTCACGCCCAATCCTCGTAACTTGCCATTTGCTTCGGTATCAGAACGACGCTGCGCAAAACCATCAAAATCTGCAGCAGCTTCTAATTTATTCATTGTACCATTATAGTCTCCGGTATCATACGTCAGGGCTACTGGCGTATCATACGGAAATTCGGTAATGAAATTCTGCCGACGTAATGCAACTGGATCAAGCTTAAGTTCTCTCGCTACTTTATCAATCACTCTCTCTAACTGAAAGGTTGCTTCAGGTCGACCAGCACCTCGATAGGCATCGACAGGAACAGTTGTTGTAAATACTGCTTTGACATTAACCTGAATAACTGGAGTCTTATAATTTCCAGCCATTAAAGTTCCATGCAACCAAGTCGGTACAGAAGAAGAGAATGTCGAAAGATATGCCCCCAAATTTGCCAATGTATTGGTCCGAATAGCGGTAAAGTTATTTTCCGAATCCAACGCTAGTTCTATCTTCGTCACATGATCACGTCCCTGAGCATCAGTGACAAAAGACTCACTACGACTAGAGGTCCACTTTACAGGACGGTTGCACGCCTTGGCCGCAAAAGTACAAAAGGCTTCTTCTGCGTAATGAAATATTTTTGTGCCAAATCCGCCACCGACATCAGGTGCAACGACACGCACCTTATGTTCCGGAAGACCAAGTACAAATGCACACATCAATAACCGAATAACATGTGGATTCTGACTCGTCGTAAATAAGGTATGTTCTTCTGTTGCTTGATTGTAGTCACCAACCGCCACGCGTGGTTCCATTGGATTAGCAACAAGCCGTTGGTTGGTTAATTCGAGTGTGGTTATATGTTCAGCATTATCAAAGGCGGCCTGCACTTTTTCATTATCTGTTTCACCCAAAACCCAATCATAGCAAAGATTTGATTTTAATTCATCATGAACTTTCACCGCATTCTCAGTTAAAGCATCTGCCATATCAATAACCGCTGGCAACTCATCAAGATCAATCTTAATGGCTTCCACTGCGTCTCTTGCTTGTTCATATGTATCGGCAACGACGGCCGCGATTGGGTCACCGACATGTCGCACTTTACCCTGAGCAAGAATGGGGTGTGGTGGCTCCTGCATTGGTTCATTATTTCGATCTGTGACTTGCCAACCACAAGGTAATCCACCGACGCCTTCAAAATCTGCACCGGTAAAAATACGAACAACGCCAGGCATGTTCGATGCTGCACTCGTATCAATAGAATTAATTGTTGCATGTGCTACTTCTGATCTCAAAAAATGCACAAATGCTTGACCAACAACGTTGATATCATCGGTGTAATTGCCAGCGCCCTTCAGAAATCTAACATCTTCGCGCCGCTTTTGACTAACACCAATTCCAAAGTCTTTAGGCATAACAGCCTCCCTTTTTCTAATCTACAAAGTATTATTCTGCAGCAACTGCACTAACCTCTTGTCCTGAAGCTGCCAAGATTGCCTTCACGATATTATGATAGCCTGTACAACGGCACAGATTTCCCTCAAGGTACTTCCGCACTTCAGCTTCGCTCGGACTTGGGTTTTCCTTTAAGAGTGCCGAGGCGCTCATAACCATGCCCGGGGTACAAAATCCGCATTGCAAAGCGTGATGATCCTGAAATGCTTGCTGGATTACATTCAAGGAGCCATCTGCATTCGCCTGTCCTTCAATTGTATCAACTGTAGCCCCATCTGCTTCTAACGCAAACATCGTACAAGCTTTTATAGCATCGCCATTTACATGAACAACGCACGCACCGCACTGGGAAGTATCGCACCCAATATGTGTTCCCGTTAATCCTACAATATCTCTTAGAAAGGTTGATAACAGAGTTCGACCTTCTACCTCCCCAGTTGCTGGATTATTATTAACCGTTATGTTTACCTTTGGCATTAAACTCTCCCGAAAAAGTCAAATAACTAAGAGTTCTGTCACTTATGCGAATTGCATAATTCAAAGAACTTGAAAAATTTATTTTTTCAATCACTATTCCATAGCTAATGAGTGAACAGTCGCCGATTACACAACCTTTGACCGTACACCTACGCAATTATTTCGTTGAAAATACCTCCTCTAATCTTTTCTATCAGACTATTCTTAGTTTTAAAATTTGACAAGTTAAAAAGTAATAGAGAACAATTAAGCTCCTTTTAGAGAATTATAAATCCTTGGTTGCGGTCGAGTAGGGATTTCTTTTAATAAACCTCCGACACCCATTTTTGAAATGTCTGCACTTGTAACCGAAACTCCGCAAGCTACCCTTGATAAAATCCAATCTACACCATTCAATGACGGTGATCGTGCACAACCTGGCAAGCCAATCACAGGACGCCCAAGTAGAGACCCGAGAAATAGCAAGTTACCTGGATCAACGGGCATTCCAAATCGATCAATTTTCCCACCAGCAAAGCGCACTGCTGAAGGCCCTATATCTGCCAAATCTGATGTAGCTGAAGCCGTCAATATCAGAATTATATCACCTTTAATTTTAGTGAGTGCGGCCGCGAGGGCATGTTCATTATGTGGAGTGTTTACCACATTAATCAATTCCATTCCTAATGCGGCCACGCGACTCTCAACAACTCGTCTGCCTTTTTCACTCAATTTCACACCAGATATCGTTGTCGTGATCAGACTGGCCGAATTAAAAACCGGTGACTTGACACGAATTGAATTTCTAGCAGCATCACTTGCAGCTAGAATGCTTGAACCTGCTACAGCGTAAGAAATAATTTTCAACGTTGCAACCATCATCCCGCTATTAACTTGCTGAAACGGCGGAACAGTCGATATTCCAATCATTGGGTCAACTACATTGAACTCATTTAAGCCATTCACATCAAGAATGGCTACGCCAACACTCTTCGCAATAAAATTAACGCGGCCAGTAAATGGCTCTGTCATACACAGATTTGCAGCTTTTGGGTCTGGTACGATGGCTTGAGATAAATTTTTGACGGCAACATTCTCATGTTGGTCACCTTCATCGAGCGTCGCGACAATAACTTCGGTAATTCCTGCGGCAATTAACTTTATAATATCAGATTTCTTTAATGTTATTCCTTTTTTAAATCGCAAGTCACCAATAACCATTGAATGTGCCAGGATTGCACCCTCAGACTCAGAAGTATTAACGGGGCCAAACTTCATCAAGCTCTCATATTTAAATCATACAACAACTTCGGTTATTAAGTTGCTCTTGCAATGGAAATAATTCACCCGTTAGTGAACTTATCAAGTACCTTCATCTCAAAACTACTAATTGGAAGTTTAACAAGAATTTACAAGCAACAAAGGTATAGCGAAAGACCCAGAATGTCAATAATTCAGTCTAAATCTTCAATCATTCCCGCTGATATGGCATAAATAATAATGAGATTCATCCGAGCACTAAAGTCTCTGAAAAAATAAGAAACACTGTTCCAAAAATAACAAAAAAATCGTCGTCTTGGTACAGAAACTTTCTAGAAATTATTTTTCAATACCTCTTAAATAGTGTCTGTAAAAAAACCTAAAAATCAGTATTAAAACGCTGAACAAATTGACTCTTTTGTCATTTTTCCCCGGCGAAGATTGCGGGTATTTGGGACAATATCAGCAATTACACCCAAGATTTGCCCCAAATCAGCAAATCTTCGCCAGAATCTCACAAAAGAAAGGTCGCATTATGCGCACATCCTTCGCCAATACAACCCCTTCCTGGCAATACCGCCACCCGTCAGCTCACCTTCGACCCTAACTCCCGCGATGATACCGAAGTTCTCTGCTATGCCTGACAGGCCTTGTGGTG
>JAPORV010000027.1 GCA_026710055.1 Aestuariivita sp. | reverse complement strand
TTTTCTAGTTTTCTCAAAGACTTAGAGTTCGAATGACACTCGTTACTATTCACCCGAGTTAGCGGGAATCACTGATAGATCTGGATTATGTTTAGCTCTCTTCATGTAAAGTGTGTTACCATCCAGAAGGATGCGGTTTTACGGCGTGTTGGATAACTGTATTTTTTGGTCGTGATACCTGTGTAGGCGAGATACCCATAAACCAAAGGCAAAACTAAAACTGACAGTGCCTAACATCATAAGCAAAACGATCTTTGGGCTGGTAAGTTCTGTAACACTATAGCCTGTCAGCAAGGTAAACACTGCTCCAAGCGTGACAACCATTGCACCAGTGAGGCCTGCCGAGGTACCAACAAGGTCTGATCTGACGGACATTGCGCCCACATTGCTAGTTGGTACTGTGAGCCCGTTTCCAAGCCCCACAAGCGCAGCACTTGCAAAGTAAAGGTGAGGCGTTGCTAGCCCAGCTTCCCAAAAGACAAGCCCAATGACCAAAGCTCCCAATGCAAGAATTCGACCTGTAATCATCAGTTTGATTGTGTTTAAACGGGCACCTAGTTTGCCCGCCACAAAACTTCCGCACATATAGCCCATTGTGATCGTACCAAGATAGAGTCCAAGCTGGTCTGTCGAAAAGCTAAAGGCTGATTGTGCCATAATGGCTGTTCCGGTCAGAAAGATATAAAATGCTCCGACAGTGAAACTTCTACACAGCGTAAATGCCCAAAACAGAGGTTCACGTAACAAAATTATCAGAAATCCGAGATGCTCTTTCTCAATTTGAACAGTGCCTTTCTTGGTCTCACCCAAGTCAATCCAACACAAAAATAGCAATATTAATCCCATAAATGTGAAAAGGACAAAGACAGATCGCCAACCAAATGTTGTGTCTAAAATGCCGCCAAACATTGGTCCAAGAATCGGTCCAATGGCCATAGCCATTCCGATATAGCCGATCAAACTGACAGCTTTCCTCTCGGACCGGGTATCGCGCACAATTGCTAAAGACAATACAGAGCCACTGATTATGCTGCCTTGCAACATCCGGCAGATTAGAAATGTTTCAATATTCTGTGCCAAAGTACAGCCAAGCGATGCGAGAGTGAATATCATCAATGATATGATCAAAACAGGCCTTCGACCGATCCGATCAGACCAAGGCCCTACCACGATTTGGATAATGGCGGTAACAATTAGAAAACCGGATATAGCCCAACTCACTGTTCCATAGCTGGTCTCAAAAGTCGTCGCGATATTGCCGAGCGATGGCAAAAACATATTCACCGATACGGTTGAGAACGCCGTCAGGAAGATTAATGTTACAAGATGTGGCGGTGATGTATTCACTTCGTTTCGCTCTTAGATGCTTTTGCAAGGCTTGCCTACAGCAAGCACGCGCACAATTTGGTCATAAGGGAGATCAGCTTTGATCAACGCCATCACAATATCTTGTGTCGTGATTGCGCAGTATAACGCATGACACAAGATATTGCGATACAATTGCGTTCGGATATGCGGCAATGTGCAATCAAGCTCAGTTGTAGTCTTGCATTATAAATGCTCGTAAGAAAAACGGAGGTATAGGTCAATTTCATCGACCCTTATTCTTGCCGCATTGGCTCCCATCGTTTGGGGTAGCAGCTATTTGGTGACGACAGAGTTGTTACCTGACGGATACCCTATCTCAGCCGCCATGTTACGTGCCTTACCAGCGGGCCTGCTACTGTTGATCCTCGTACGTAATCTGCCCAGAGGAATCTGGATTATGCGTACAGTGGTTTTGGGTGCGTTAAACTTTTCGATCTTTTGGTGGTTGCTGTTTGTATCGGCCTATGAATTGCCGGGTGGTGTTGGAGCGACAGTTTCATCAACACAGCCTTTGATGGTATTTTATTTGGCGCGCTGGATATTGGGTCAGTCCAGCCCTTTGACCGCAATTTTGGCAAGCATTGCCGGTTTGTTGGGCGTGGGCTTGTTGGTCCTTACACCCGAAGCCGAATTGAGCATAATTGGGTTGATTGCAGCACTTGGAGGGGCTATCTCAATGGCCTTGGGGACAGTTCTTACGCGCAAGTGGCAGCCATCTGTCTCTGCGCTCACCTTTACCGCTTGGCAGTTGACGGCAGGTGGCCTGCTACTTGTGCCTGCAACACTGTTTTTTGAACCGCCATTGCCATCACTGACCGCCAATAACGTGATCGGCTTTGTCTATCTGGGGTTATTTGGTAGTGTTTTGGGGTATTTCTTTTGGTTTCGCTGCATTGCGATATATGGCCCTTCTGTTGCGGCGCCGCTCACCTTGTTGAGCCCAGCAACTGCTGTCTTGTTGGGTTGGATCTTCTTGGGGCAAACGCTCAGTGTCTTGCAAAGCGTTGGAATTATCATGGTATTATCCAGTATCTGGTTTTCGCAACGCGCGATCATGAAAGCTCAAGCTAAGACATAAAAGAACCCTGCTTATGAGCTGGACCTCACTTTGGGACGTTTTCGTCCATTTAGTAGAGGAAATTCAACACATGCTCTTTGGTGTAGGATTCAATCCCTGCCCAACCAAGTTCCTTACCTATTCCGCTTTGCTGCTTTCCACCCCAAGCGGTACGAGGATCAGGTGTGCCGCCACCATTGACCCAAACAGTGCCTGCATCAATCGCATGAGCCAGTTGATGCGCCGTTGAAAAATCGCGAGTCCAGATATTGGCCGCAAGCGCGTAATCGGTATCATTTGCCAGCACAATCGCTTCTTCAAGCGTATCATAGGCGATTAGCGAGGCAACAGGACCAAAGATTTCTTCTTTTGCAATAATCATGTCGTTACGTACGCCTGCGAGAACCGTTGGCTTTACGAAATATCCTGTATCGCCATGGCGCTCGCCACCAGCCACGATCCGAGCACCCTCAGATACACCAGTGTTGATATAGCGCAAAACAGACTCAAACTGCGCTTTTGATACTAAAGCTCCCATTGAGGTCGCTTCATCAAATTGACTGCCAAGTGTACGGCTCTCTGCCTCTGCGGTCATACGCTTGATCACTTCTTCCTCCATTGAGCGGTGCACGAAGATTCGCGAGCCTGCAGCACAAATTTCACCTTGATTGGCAAAGATATTCATTGCGACACCTGGTATAGCTGTGTCTAGATCTGCATCTTCACAGATAATCTGCGGGCTTTTGCCGCCAAGCTCCAGAGTTACTTTTTTAAAGAGCGGCGCACAGAGGGTCGCGATTCGTGCGCCAACTTTTGGGCTGCCTGTAAAGCTGACCTTGCTGATGTCTTTATGCGTCACCATAAAATCGCCGATGACAGAGCCGTGTCCCGGCACGATATTGACCACGCCTGCTGGGATACCTGCCTCAAGGATCAGTTTACCCAGATGCAAAACAGCTAAAGGCGCCTCCATCGCGGGCTTGACGACCACGGTGCATCCGCTGGCTAGCGCGGGCCCCAGCTTCCAGCAAGCAATCATTGTAGGTGCGTTCCACGGCAAAATAATCGCAGCGACGCCGATGGGACGTCGCTCTACAATCGCCGTGATTGAACGGCCAAAGTGATCGGGACTAGGTATCTGACGCCCCTCAATCTTGTCCGCATAGCCTGCATAAGTGCGCAGCGTCGCCACGGCTGAAGGCATATCAACGTTGAGCGGCTCTGCATAAGGACGCCCGATTTCGAGCGCTTCAAGCCGAGCTAGCGTTTCTGCGTCCCTCTCCATCAAATCGGCTAAGCGATTGAGGCATTTGCCGCGATCCCAGCCAGACATATTTGCCCAAACTTCGGATACGAGTGCGGTTTTAGCAGCCGCGACAGCGGCGTTTACCTCAGTTTCGCCGCCTAAGGCTATTTCGGTGATCGTACTTTCGTCAACAGGGTTGATAATTGATGCTGTATTGCCATTGGCGGCATTAAGGAATGTGCCGTCAATCAATATTTGGTTTGTAATGTTCATCCCTTTTACCCTCTTACTCTCGGCATTAATAACATATCCCAGATTGACGGCATATCGCTGCAGGGCACATGAACAAGCGTGGGTTTGCCGGATGCAAAACCGATGCTGATCTGCTGTTCCAATTCTTCTGCTGTTTCGGCACGCAGACCCTGAACCCCGAACGCTTCAGCCAGCGCAACAAAATCCGGGTTGGTCAGGTTCGACGCAATCTGGCGATTACCGAAATGCTCGCGTTGGATACGTTGCACATTGGCAAAGCCTTGGCTATCAAAGACCACCACAACCACCGGTAGATTGTGATGAACCGCCGTCGCCAGCTCCCCGACCTGATACATAAATCCACCGTCGCCCGCGATAGCTAGAACTGGCGTGTCTGGGTTCGCTGCTTGCGCCCCAAGTGCTGCGCCATAGCCCCAGCCGAGGTTGTCTTGATAGCCTGCGCAGAGGAACTTGCGCGGTTCATAAACTGGGAAAGCCAACCGGCTAGCAAAACCAAGCTGCGTGACTTCGTCGACGAAGATCCCATGCTTGGGCAACGCGCGGCGCATGGCTTGCAGAAAGCCCTGCTGCGGCTCAAGCGTATTCATCTTACCGGCAAACCAACCGTTCTTGTCCTCTATTGCGGTCATCACATCGGGTCGCCGCATTATACCAGCCGGTATCTGCACCAGAAGAGCAGGAACGAAATCCTCTGCGCGGCCCACCATAGCAATTTCGGGCTTTGCAAAACGATCAGGTGCCTCGGGGTCCGCATCAATGCGGATTATCTTTAGGTTTTTATCGATACCCCATTGGGTTTGTTGAATCATAAACCGAGTGCCGATTACGATGGCAAGGTCTACCTTATCCCAAAGCTTGTGCCCCACTGGTAGCGAAATGGCGAGTTCATGATCAGTGCGCATTACACCTCGTCCACCGCGGTAACTTAGTACTGGCGCGCCCAAGCGTTCCGCCAATTCGGTAATATCTGCAGAGGCCTTCACCGCGCCTGCCCCAACGACGATCATGGGGAACTTGGCATCTGCAATGATCTTGGTCGCCTCCATGATGGCCTGATCATCTACCGGCGCTGTCACTGGTCCGCTGGCGGGTCGCGGTGTGGGTACCGCCGCTTGGCGTGCCCAAATGTCCATCGCACATTCGACAAAAGCCGGGCCTGGTCGTTCGCCCGTCATTGCATTCAATGCGTCATTGATTACCCTTGTTGCCTGATAAGGTGCGCGAATGCGTTCGGAATATTTCGAAACGTGGCGGGCTAACCCCTTTTGATCATAGATCTCATGCAGGTGTCCATGACTGCGATCAATATCAACTTGAGGAATTTGTCCCCCAATTGTTAGGACTGGTGCGCAATTGCCCTCAGCAGTCAGCATTGCTGCTGTAGTGTTTAGGACCCCTGGTCCTGGCACAACCATATTCACCTGCGGCAAGCCCGTAGACATAGCCGCCCCTAGGGCCATGTAGCCAGTTGTTTGTTCATGGCGAGTATGGACCACTTTCATTCCCAACCGGTAGCAAGAGTCAAATAGCGGATCATTGTGCAGACCCGGCAACCCAAACAACATGGGGATGCCGTTTGCCTTTAACGTTTCTACAGTCGCATCAGCCGTGCTGAGACACTGGCTTACGCTTGTAAAATGAGAAGATGTGTCGACCAGTTCAGGCTTTGTGTCATGCACCGTCATTTGAATAGTATCCTATCGTCGAAGTTGCAGCCGGGGAGTATGTAATCTCGAATAGACCAACGTTATGGGCATCGTACTATCCGGCGTATCGTATGTGGATGTGACAACGGTGCGACGCATGTTTTTGATCTGACTTAACTGATAGCCTTGATCGCGGTGGCAACGCGGTCCGATATTTCAGGGTTTAGACCAGCGACGTTTATCCGACCATCGTTAGGTATGAATATTCCATAATTGTCACGTAGCGCCGGAACAGTCCCGGAATCAAGCCTGAGGCGTGAGAACATGCCCTGATGTTCGGCTACATAGTCAAAGCGCCCGTCACCTAAATGCTTCCGAGCTGCAGCGGCGAAGCCTTGGCGGTTGGCAATAAGGCGCTTGCGCATCTGCTCAAGCTCAGATTCGAATTCCTCTCGCAGGCTTATATCGGTGAGCACATTTGCGATGACCTCAGCGGTGAAGTTTGGTGGGAAAGAGTAATTCACCCGGCCTGCCGCCATGACGGAGCTACGCGCTGCATCTGCTGCAAAAGCGGTTTCCCCAACGATAATTGCAGCACCAACACGGTCTCGGTAAACGCCAAATGTTTTGGAACATGACAAAGCGGCTATTACCTCGGGCAAATCAGATATCATCTTGCGCAATGCGTAGGAATCTTTTTCAAGACCTTCGGCAAAGCCAAGGTAGGCAATATCAAGCATAGGGGTGAGCTCTTTGCGCTTGAGGAGAACCGTCACCTCATCCCATTGCGCCGGCGTCAGATTGGCCCCAGTGGGATTGTGGCAGCACGCATGAAGTAGCACGATGTCGCCTTCCGCAGCGCCTTCCAGATCGGCACACATTTGCGTAAAATTGACCGATTGGGTGTCCGCATCAAGATAAGTGTAGCTCGTCCAAGCTAGCCCCACTGTTTCCGCGATGGGGGCGTGGTTGAACCAACTGGGATCCGAAATCCACATCGTCGCATTGGGTTTGGCTGCTTTGACCATCTCAGTTAGCAGGCGTAATGCTCCCGCCCCAGCAGCAGTTTGAACCGCGCGGATGCGCGACGTGTTGCGATCAGATCCAAGCAATAAATCAAGAATGGCCGTATTGAACCTATCGGACCCGCCAAGGCCAATATAGGCTTTAGTTACCTCATTGGCGGCGAGGTCTTGTGTGGCTTTCGCAATGGCACGCATCACGGGTGTATTGCCATCTTCATTTCGATATACGCCGATACCGAGATCAACCTTATCTGCCCGCGAATCGGCCTGAAACGCCTGTGCGAGTACCAAGACCGCATCAATTTCTGCTTCGGGTAGTTCAGCAAATAAACTCATGTGACTTTTCCCTAAGTAGCATTTTGGCCCGTGACATGGTTTAGTAGTGATTCAGCATCTTCAGGGCAGTTGTCCCCTCGCCAGGCTACATGATGATCTGGACGTACCAGAAGGTAGTCCGCGCCGTAAGCCGCCCGATCCCCAACTGACCAAGTTACCACTTTTAATGGTATGCCCTTGCTGTCAGCTGCAGAAACCAGATTATCCACACCAGCCCTGACATTATTTAGGACCAAAAGGCTCATGCCATCTTGTGAAAGAGCATCGTAGAGTGCATTGCCTCGCGCGTCTTCGGCGTGAGGCAGGCGGCAACCCGGGCGTCCGATTGGTGTGAAGTCGACCACCTGATGTACAGGCTCTGGCGTGCCGTCATACCGGATCACTGGTGAGCCGCTGTAATAGGCCCCAAGCACAAGACCTGGCGCGTTAAATTCATCATTCTTATCCCTGAAGATTTGTTCACCAACACGCTTGCGGATCGCCGCCCCTTCCGCCGTGTCATCATCAATGCCCGGCTCATAATAATCACTCGGCGCGCCAGAATCGTAGTTCTTGTTGGCCTGCGCCACAACACGTTTGCCGCTCTCTTTGCGTTCCATCTGGTAGGAGGTAAGCAATGTATCCCCTGCCCAACCATTCAGAACAGCTACAAGTTTCCAGCCAATGTCGCACGCATCGCCAATCCCGGTATTCAGTCCAAGCCCTCCTGTGGGCGGATGAATATGTGCTGCGTCTCCAGCAAGGAACACACGCCTATTGCGCCAATGATCTGTCACAAGGTCGTGAGTATTCCAAGGATCCACACTGGTTAGTGTGCCTTCAAATTCCATTCCAACGGCCTTGTATACATATGCCATGGGGTCTTTGTTAATTTCTTTTTCGGTTTCGGGATCAACCATCCAGTTGATCATCTCATAGTCATCATCCGCTTGATAACCTTTGCCCAGAAGGAACTGTGCGTTGACGTCATTCTTTACCAGCCAGAATTGCTGGGCCATGCCGATTGTAGTGTTCTCCCGAAGCTCAAGTGAGTTGAACATGATCGACACGTTCAACGCTCGCCTCCCCTCGCCTTCGTATTTTGATCCAATGCTTTTGCGGGTGGCGCTTGTACCGCCGTCGCACCCCACGCCGTAGATGCACGATACAGTACGGGTTTCGTCACCTTCACTAGGCTCGATTATAAAATGTGCCTGATCTTCGTCCTGCGTTACGTTCACAATCCGCCAACCATCTAAAAATTCATAGTGGCCGAATTTCTCTGCCTCAGCGCGCGCCACATCGCGGACAAGTTTTTGAGGAATGAGTAGCGTGCGTTCAGGTGAAACATCATTTTCGCCCCATCCAAGGCATGATTCAAAGCGCTTGATCTCGTAACCGTTGAACGCGGTTATAAAAGCCACATCAAGCGGATAGCCATCCAAAGTGGGAAACGTTTCTTTTAGTGCGTCTGCCAGACCAATTCGGCGCATATGTTCCATGCTACGGATATTTAAAGAGCCTGCTTTGAATTTTTTTGAAAAGATGTTGTCCTGATTGACGACGAGGACATCTATGCCTGCTTTGGCAAGTATATATCCGAGCGTGGCACCCACGGGACCACCCCCGGCGACAACCACTTGATACGAATTTTTTGCAGGTTCGGACTCCACGTTTTCAGTCATAAACTCAGCTCCATTTTCATCTGTTACCAAGCGCTATCCAGGATGATGACATCGGCAGCATCCGGCCATGTTTTAATTCACTGTTTAGATTAAGTATATATGTTTAATAAAGCAATTACCATCACATAGGCTTATGACGAACATCTTCCTATAAGCAATTTTAAAGTCACACTGACTTGAATTCCCATAACGATTTTTTGTCTGATATTCGATCATAGAAATATCAAGAATGAACACATCAAATTTTTTGTTCGATAATTTCAATTGTGTATATAAACCAGCAATTCCCGCTAATTTTTTTATTCAATCATTTCAATTGTTTACAAAAATCAATAGAAAAATTCTTCGGTGACTTTTGAGTTGAACATGTGAGAATGCTCGCAATCATCATCAACATCGAGCAGGTTCATAAAACAGTCTTTCCCAAAGCATCCATCAATGCCAGGGTTGCTCAAGAATGTGGGCACCTCCTTTGCAGCACTCCCCGATGAGCGTCGCACCCGGTCCATCACCTGATATGGATTGACCGGTTGATTTGTGTGGCTCATATGTCATCGTATGCCTCCGCACAAGACCATGGCGGACAAAGGGTGCAGACAGCTTTTTCGACGGTGGATCACGCTGATATCCGCGGGTTGGGTACCGCCTGACGTCACTTTCGTCACGGAGCTGCCTCTCTCTTAAAACGCGGGTCACAGATCCCGAGGGGATGTGCCGCAAAGGTGAAACGAGGGTTCTCCTTCCGGGCTGTCTGCACCCTTTGTCCGTCATGATGGTGTGTTTCTCCTATCTTTGAGGCCAGCGCTTGGCTGGCTATGGGGGTGGTCGGTGCTTCGCAGACAATCGCCCAGATGAAACCCCCGACATCTCTTTTCGTTTCTCCGCCCTGAAAAGGAACGAGTAATGTGCCCAAGCATGAACAACGGGCAGGAACAGGTCAATCCATCATGTCTTAAAAGATGGCCTCCTGTCGGCGCTGGCGGTGTTTCATCAAAAGGTCCCATC
>JAPORV010000485.1 GCA_026710055.1 Aestuariivita sp. | reverse complement strand
GCGGTGTTATTGGATTATGCCGGTGACATGGGGTTCCAGCTTCCCTGCCAGAAGACGCCGGATACTCTGCCTGAGATTACTGATGTATCTTTGGGTGAGGCGGTGTTACTGATGGCACGACGGGGAGGGTATCTTAACCGCAAGAATGAAGCCCCACCTGGTCATCAAGTGGTATGGAACGGGTATTTTCGGTTGAGCATGGGGGCTCAGACGCTGGAGCGGTCGATTCGTCAGGGTGACCTGAGTGCGCAGAAAAAGCTACTTGTTTAGTAAAAAAATGGCCAATGGGCAGGCCGCCGCTTATGGCACAAAGAGCGCCAGGAGTGCGGCGTGGTTCAAGACATACAAAGCCATCCTGACAGACGATCCCCACGGTGGGGCAAGGTGATTGATGCGTTGTATTCTCTCCGGCGGAAAAGCCCGAGGCTGGCGCGATCACCACCACGATGGGGTTCTTTCCGCAGTAACCACCAAAGGATGCGTTATAGGGAGACCCGCGATACCGAATCGCCCATCAGAGGCGGTGCTGTCAAGGTGGTGAACAAAATGATTGGCAACACCCGGCTCAAGCGCTGGGGTCGTGCGGGTGGCTAGGGTATTCTTACTTTCCGTGCCTTACTCAAATCGGAACGCTTTGATAGCGTCTGCGCTCAAGTGACCCACAGACGGCGACACGCCTATGCCCACCTCGCGCAAAGGTCGCCTAATGATTCGACGGAAGCAACAGATTAGAAATAAATTATGTACAAAACCCAGCCATATGGGAATCACTTCTTGCAGTGGATCGCGCTGTTGCATATTGGCATGCTTTCCATGTACTCTTTGCGATTAGGACTATATCTATCGAGAATTTATGACTCCTAATTTGAACAAATTTGATCATTGGTTTGGTTCGAAGCAATTATCTGATTCTAGAATACCCACTGTATCGTCGCAGTGAATTTTATTGCTTTTTTCCTCATTTTTGCCTAGGTTTGGACTGAGGACGGATGATGGATTGGATGAACCTGAGATGTCCGTGTCTTTCTCTGATTGGCGAAAAAGGAAGATGCCCACGGCGGCGACCAGAGCGAGAAAAAGTATCACGCTTGTGGCAAGAGCAATCAGATGCCAGTGGGGCAATGCCATGCGCCATCTTATGAAGAAAGAGTGGATTGATACAGTTTTAGTCTGTAACTCATGTCTGATAATGTTTAGATCCTTTTCGTGAAGATTAAGCCGCTGTTCGATTTGATCCATCCGTCGAGGAATAGAATAATAATCCATTTGCGCCGCACGGGCCTTATGTACAGCATCACGGGTGGACGTGATAAACACTTGGTCCGCAGGTTTTGAAACGTTAGTCGCAACCGATAACACAAGCACGCGCCCGATCTGTTCGGACGCTTCAATAAAATCGAAACACGTGTTTAGGATCGTTTGATTAAGTGTACAGCCCTCTGCGATATGCCGGAGGTCGATTTCATTTTTAAATATGCAATCAGAAGGTGTTTCATGTTGTTGTACATCATCAAGTAGATTTAACCGTTCCGGCAGAGGGCGGCCCGACCAACGGTTTAAAGTCTCGTATTTAATCTTTCTGAAGAGTTCGTTGAGGTAAGAGATACTTTGGATTGCGCATTCGCGATTGGCTTGAGTGAAACTGACACAGGCACCGATTATTCCGGGGCGTTTGTGATAATCAATAATCTTTTCGACCTGCCCGAAAAGCAAAAACCGTTCGCCTTTTAGGTCAAGCACCTGAAGGAAGTAAGCACTGTCGCCAGAAGTCATTTCCGATAAGGCGGCAAAAACTCGTTCTGATCGCATTTCCAGTACTTGACAATGAAAAGTTAAGGGGCCTAAGTCGCCACTCGCTTCTACACGGAGTCCGTCATAAGATGTGAAAACAGCTTCGCCGGTTATGGACGATGGTCTTATAATTGTCAAAAGATCAACCGTTTAGCCAACGAATGACTCGTGATATCAATCTTGGTCCGAGTTTCCGGCCGGTAAACTGACGATATATCCAAGTGAAAAACTGAGCCGCATTTTGGGGGTCGAACCGTAAGATCCTCTCATATGTTTCGCCGTTTTCCTGACGAGTTTCGATCTCACCGACGCGAAAGGGAAGAATTGCGCGCTTTTTCTTCGACCATGACTGGTATATTGCATGTGTCTTGGGTGTAAATTCCTTGAGATAAATTTTTAGGATATTGCCTGACAATCTTGTGTATCCTTGTGTATCCGGACGTCGTTTATGCAAATGTTGTAGTGCCAAGTCTGGATTGGCGATCAGAACGGCGAGCGAAAATGTCCTCGAATAATGTCCGATGTTGGAATTAAGCCAGATGAAGAGATTGTTAAATAGTAGGTCGTTATCCGGTTGATTCGGATGGATGACAAGAACGATCATCGTGCGGATGCTGGATTTCTTGAACAGGGTTGCGATTACATCGGGCAGTCGTGGCTTCCCACCTTCTTTGGCCACGATCCGGACAAGATCCTCACCTGAGACTTCTACAACGTTAAAGCGGAGTCGGGTTTTCTGTCCCCGTAGAGGCGTGACCTCGTAAGCGAGTTCACGCAAGGCATCTGCACCCACTGGCGTCGCTCCTAGAAAACGGCCGGCGTTAAAGATTTTCTGCCACTGGTTGAGCATCGCCTGTCCCGCATAATTTAATACTTTTCCCCGTTTCGGAATCACGATTCGGCTGTCAAACTTTTCAGATTCATCAATGTACTTAAACAAGGATGCAAGGAATGTCGTCTTACCGGATCCTGGAAGGCCAAAAGGAATAATGAAATTTCCCTTCCGATTATGGGCATCCTCAGGTGTGAATGCCGCGTCGCTACTCCCGCTTCCGACCAAATCACCGAACGGATCATGAGTTAATGATGGCTCTGATTTCGGTCCGTTCTCCATTGCGGTATGTTTATATTCTATAGACTCAACGGTTTGTGGCCATGGTTTTGTAGCGTGCGTACCGGTCTTCTGTGTCCTTGAGGTACTGATGTTGTTGCTCATGATCCCTCACTAGCCTAGGACATCATAATCATTACTGGTGGTCTCAGGCGTTATACCTTCGCCTGGACGGAAGGCGACCAACGCATAGAGAATTGGAATGAAGTCGATCATAATCGCTAAGATGGCAGCCATGATGGTGGCACTCAAGCGCGGAACCTCTACAAACCCGTTCTTGAGACTGTAGACGATTTCGCCCAACCGGCCGAGCGTTGGGTCGATGTATTGATGATTTACCTTTTGGTTGTTTGGTAGAACGGTGTTCGCCTCGCGTTCGACGTCCTCGGTATAAGAGGATAATTGCGACAACATTTTAATTTCCCCGTCCTCGGCGCTCAAGGTTAAGTTAGATGAAAAACCGGTCTTTTGCAACGCATCGATGGCGCTTTCGGACCGTTCCAATCGATCATCAATCAAGCGCATCACCGATCGGATATCCTGCAAAGGACCTGTGGCATTCTGATTTCTTAATGTCTCTAGCACACGATTCCGGAATGTATCATAAAATTGCTTTCTTTGCGACCAAGAAGAGTCCGGTCCCGGTCTCCGAAGTTCAGTTATGTTCTCGCCAAGAAGCTCATTGATACGGTCAATATGACGAGCGCAGCGCTCACCGCAACCTAGGCGCTCGGCATCGTTCATCTGTGTCCACGTATTCTGCAGTTCATTCTCAAGCTGCTTTTGTCGTTCATCTTCTTCGCGCACTTCTGGCTGCTCCATCAGTCGGGTACGGGTGTTGGTCAGATCTTGCTGAAAGATACGATACTGTTCGCGCACCGTTGCGGCGACTACATCGACCGTCATAAAGTTTGTATAGAGAGCGTTGAAATTGCTGAGGCCTGAGAAAACGGCGGCGAGAAGGAAAAGAAAAAAGGCTGGAACCCATGGAAAGCCTCGTTCCCTATTTCTCTGGATCAAATAGTCCGCCGCAAACAGCAATAGTCCAATCACGATGGTGAAGGGAATGGTTAATCCCTGAAAGGTTTTTTCAAAACCGTAATAAGTCAGATACAGAGAGATTCCGATGCATAAGAACACCAATAGATAGTAGACGGTTCTGACGATCGGCATTCTATCATTTCCTTTCGCATATAGCTGTTCGCATGATGATCATCAATATCAATGGGAATGTCCTTGTTTTATTGGCTTTGTATAAATTTATAGGTCCATTGGGTGAATTCTTTTACAACTCTTGCTGAAAAGTCCAACTTACAGATTTAAATATCAAAGCAATCAACAAGAGGATCGAAGAATAGATTATTCATGAGCAATGTATGTAAAATCCCAATGTCCTCAGGAATGTCATTTTCTTTCATTTCTTTTTTTGGCCTTTTAAACAAATTCCCGTCCTGTAGCGCTGACCTTTTCGAGCATGATCAACGTTATGATCTCACCACCGTCACATCCATCAATAAAAACCGTCTTCTTCGGATTTTCGAAAACCAGATCGCTAAAATGGCGTGAAATTATTACTCCGTTCATATTTAACAGATTTGAAAATACCTTTTGCAGCAATCGTCCTTCATCCATCTGAGTTAATCGTCTTCCTCCGATCAATTTACTCAGTATGGCAACCATAGTACTAAAGAATCTAAGTACAAACTCGTTTTGCCTAAATCCAGCCGGAATGCCGTAATGATAGTGGAAAATAGCCATAGGTCCTCGGACCAGATCAATAATTCGACGGGTGATTTTCTTTCGAAATCTGCCCAGCAATCTTTCTCTCCGAAATGAACATTTCAAAGCTGTTGTAATCCAAAATAGGCGAGTCGCATGATCCGGTCAAGCGCGAGCCATCGGGACGCAGCTCCAGAAGCCGTTTCGGAGAAGGTTCCCATGATATTATACCCGCGCACACAGGGCCGCTTTCTGTTCCATTTTTACCTCTTCTAAAATCTCGGGTGCAAAACGCACTTAGGATAGAGTTTTGTGTCTTCGTTTTTATATCCTATAGATCATACTTCAAGTGAGACACAATGTCCAGATCGAGCCGGTCCTGTGTAAACGGACCATAAGCCCGATAGCTGGCCAAACCTGCTCAAAAACAGATCGTCAAGCTCTATCGACGCGCTCACAAATTCTGTGAAATTTTTATATCTCTTATGTAGCCTGCCTGTCAAGTCTCGCATCAATCCACGGTGTGTCTCCATCCTGTCGGATGTGCAGAGTGTGCCTAGGAGATCGTTGCCACAGTATGCGTTCAACAACGCACTCACCGCTTATCCGGTTCGGGTGTCGGCGGATGATGCCGATCCCGTGACCCTCATACCCGTTCAGGGATGCTACGTTCCAAGGAGCTGGGATCCATCTTTGTTCCGGTTCCACCGCAGACGGACTCCCCTAGTACGAATCGATCACGCAGCTCCCAGTCGCCTCTGCCGTCCCGTCTACACGGCTGCGGAAAAGGAGACGCAGTTCTCAGGCCACCAGTCGGGCTCCGGTCGAGACCAAGCCATTCGTGGCAAACTGCCACGGGGCGATGAACAATTTGCGGACTCGTCCGTGATGGCTCGTGCAATAGGCATAAAGCCACTGGGTGATCGGGCTGATAACAAACCCAGCACAAGGCCATCTAGATCAGATGCTTGCGGACCATCGGGTCGCTAGCCTTGCTGATCCCCTAGTCACGCACGACGATGCCGCTGGCCCAGGAAACCAGTTTCCGCCGGTTCTGGAAGTACCGGTAGAACACCTCGGTCCCCAGTAGGGTGGCATCGTTGATCCCGATGACCACGAGCTGCAGGAGAGTGACCTCTATGGACAGTGTCCCATCGGGACGGATCGCGGGTGCTACTGGTTCGGCCTTGGCGCTTTCGATTGCGGCCCGTTGGTCGGTGATAACCGCCAGTTGGTGATCTCCCAGCAGATACTCGTCGGCAGAGGGGGTCCGAAGTTGCGGCAGCCGGGCATCAAATTCCGCCACTCCCGGTGCCGCATCAGGCGCTTAGAACCCGCCTCCCGCAGTCTTAGGTCACGAGAACCCGGACTATGCGCCACGCATAAATCGAGTAGGTCTTGGCAACCTTGGCCCACCTCACGACCTTAAAACTAGCCGGGTCGCACATCACGATAGCAATGCTAGGAGCTTCTAATGCAGCCAGCGTGCCAGCCAGAATACCGCATAACCAACTTCATAGGTCAGGACCCAGACGGTGTCATTGGTCTGGGCCATGCGGATCTTGGCAACGAGGCCTGCGGCTAGCGTGTGGGGTAAGCTGCCTTGACTTGATGTAAAAAATTAGGGCCTGTTGACATCTATCGTGCGGCGATGACCCCTACAACCAGGTCAATGCCTGCCGCGAAGCTGGACGCGGTCTTGTCGTATCGTACGCCGTCGCCCGGAACTCCTTGATCTTAGAAAAATTCTCAATACAGTGACGGTATCAATAAAGGTCTAGATCAAAGATCCGTTGACGCGTACAGTTCGCCTTCGGTGGAATCACAGCTTCCGCTCCGCGTTTGTAGCGTGTATCCAGTAATCCATCTGAGTCAAAGGCCTTATCACCCATCAATGTCGTGAAAGCGATATCTTGAAGAATGTCGGGTATCGCCATCAGATCGTGGCTCTCGCCCGGTAGAACGATAAACCGGATCAATTTTCCAATGGAATCGGTCCGGGCCTCGATCTTGCTGGTCAGACCGACTTTCAAGTGTCCGATGCTTTAGTAGTAGCCCCTTTTTCCGACCCGAAGGCCTCTGCGTGGACTTGCATGATTGTGCCGTCCACCGATACGATCGACAGATCGAAAACGTCGAATAATATACTGAACATACCATCAAAAAGACCCTCCTGCACCCACCGGTGAAAGCGTCGGAAGTTGCCATTCCCATTGCCAAAAACGGAGCGAAAGATCCCGCCACAATACACCGGTGCGGACTGCTCATTAGACACAAGTTACGTCCTGATCCCAAAGCTTGTACTTGTGCAGTGCGCTTTTGTCCTTGAGGTCAAGGCTCAGGCCGCAGAGCCAGGCAGAAAAGGATAAGGCGCTGTGACCGTTGTGCATGATTTCATCACCAAGTCGCTTATTCGTTTTGCCATGTAGATACCCGCCCATTGTGACCACCAGAGCGGAGGCTTGCGCGAGGTCTTTAAAACACGATCTGCGGATGGTTGCAAAGTCAGCGAACATCATAATTTCTATTTCTGAAAAGGCCACGTCTGCATGGAGATCAAGATGCGTGCGACCAAGTTCGGTCATGGCGGCAATCTGCTAGGCAATCACGGCATTGATCGCCAACGCCCGTTCAACCCATTCTCGTTTGCGGAACACGGTGATTTTGTATCGGGTCTTTATATGGCACTCTTTGTGATGAACTTTGTCATTGTTGGCGTTTTATTATTTGCAACACGATGGATCGCTTTGGTAACTCAAATCGATGACCGTTTGCTTGGAATGGCAACTTTGTGTTTTGCGATGGTGGGAACTTATTCGACGAGCTATCGCATCACCGATCCGATCATTGCAGCCGCCTTCGGCGTCTTTGGATATTTCCTTCGTACCTATAATATTCCGATGGTACCTATCACGCTTGGGATTATCCTCGGGCCAATTGCCGAGGAACGTTTCCGCCAGGCACTAGGGGCTAGCGCGGGTGACCTTTCAGTTTTTATTACTCGTCCAATCAGCGCAATCATTCTCGTTGCGATCCTGCTTTTGATTGGCAGAGGCATTCAAACCTGGCACAAAGAACAAAATCTTGCTCAAGCCGCGGCTTGAGCAAGATTTCTATACTTGAAACTAATGAACAATTATGCTCACACTGCAAGGATCATAAAAGGAAAATCCTAAAATGAACATTCTTTGGTTTATGTGTGATCAACTCCGTTACGATTATCTCGGATGTGCAGGACATCCGCATATCAGAACTCCTAATTTCGACAGTGTTGCGGCCAAAGGTGTCCGGTTCAACCATGCTTATTGTCAGTCCCCGAAATGTGGACCATCGCGGATGAGCGCATATACCGGGCGGTATGTGCGGTCGCACGGCGCTTCAACAAACTTCGCTGCCTTGCGAGTGGGCGAGCCAACACTAGGAGATCACCTCATTACTGTCGGTGTAGACCCGGTCCTAATCGGAAAAACGCATATGAATGCTGATGTTGAAGGCATGAAGCGCCTTGGCATTGACGAGGGCAGCGACATTGGTATTAGAACAGCGGAATGTGGCTTTATTCCCTATGTTCGCGATGATGGTTTACATCCTCATGTTGGCAAAGACGACCCTGACTATTTTGAATATGTGCGTTCGCATGGATATGAGGCGGATAATCCTTGGGCAGACTTGGCGAATGCAGCCGAGGATGAAAATGGTAATGTCGTCAGTGGCTGGTTTATGCGACACGCCCGAAAACCGGCACGTATCCCCGCCCATTTGTCAGAATCAGCTTATATTACCGATCGCACACTTCAGTTCATGCAAGGCACATTAAAGGATCGACCTTGGGTAGCTCATGTCAGCTACATCAAGCCGCATTGGCCATTTATAGCGCCTGCTCCCTATAACGATATGTATGATTCGTCACAAGTTCTTCCCGCCGTGCGGGAAGACCACGAATTGGCTCCGCGTAATTCTGTAGTCCGGTCATTCCAGAACGAGAAATACTCAACCGCTTTTCACCGGCAAGAAGTGCGCGATACGGTGATCCCGACCTATATGGGTCTGATTACCCAAATCGACGATGAAATCGGACGTATACTGGATTACCTTAAAGAAAGCGGTCAGGATAAAGATACAATGATCATTCTGTCATCGGATCACGGTGATTATCTGGGCGATCATTGGTTATCAGAAAAACAGCTATTTCACGACCCTTCGGTGCGTGTGCCGTTAATCATTTATGATCCAAGGGACGAGGCAAACAAGACACGCGGCACAATTTCTGATACGCTGGTGGAATTAATTGACGTGGCGCCAACCATCTTAGAGGTTTACAGTGGCACCCCGTTACCTCACATCTTCGAAGGCGAGAGTTTGATACCGGCGTTGCACAGCGGCAGCAACACCCTACGCGATTATGTTGTTTCTGAATGTGACTATTCTGAAGACAATGCGCGCAGAGATTTGAAGCATGGGCCTCGTGAATGCAAAATTCGAATGATAGCTGATAAGCGATGGAAACTGGTTCAATATGAAAAGGACTATCCGCAACTTTTCGATCGATTGAATGACCCCAATGAATTGACCGACATTGCTATTGAGCGAGAACATCAAGATGTCTTGCTTGATATGCACAATAAACTTTTTGAGTGGGCACGCAATCCGAAAGCTAATATCTGTACGTCAGATACTAGAATTACACAATCGGATGAAGCATGGAAATTTTATGACTCAAGAGCGCTCGCTGGTTTCCCTATTGGTTACTGGAGTGAGGATGAATTCGAAAGAGAAGTCAAAGCACGTAGTGCTTTTTTGAAAAAGAAGTGCGAAGAAATAAAAGAGCCTTAATAGCCATTGCATAGTTTGTTCGCTTAACTACACTGAGGATGAACAGAAAGGCTGATCTGTTCCTTGCATCAATCTCTTTTCTGCTATCTAGTGTCTGTAAAAAAAACCTAAAAATCAGTATTAAAATGCTGAAAAAGTTGACTCTTTTGTCATTTTTCTCTGGCGAAGATTGC
>JAPORV010000096.1 GCA_026710055.1 Aestuariivita sp. | reverse complement strand
TCCCCTTAACATCGATTCCAGAGATATGATATGGATGAAGATAAGGACATGTCGTTGTTTCCTCTATATGTTGTTGTTTCTTTTTTTCATAGATGAAGAGATGCGACATGTTCCTTGTGCTTTAAAAAAATGCCCGAAAGCGGGGAAAATTCGCTTAAATGTAGATTTTTGCAAGTACCTCAAGAATATAAATATTCTATCGGGAATTACTGTTAAAACATGAATACTAAAACCATATCAAATGAACTGAGGAATACAGAAGTACCTTGATACCCAAACCATAAAACTCACACACAAACGAACATTAACGCCTCATTTTCAACACCCCACAGAACATCAACATAAACACATGCAATAAAACATTACCGAATTCATGTGCACACTAATGCTCAACCATTTAATGATTATTTTAATTTTTAGCTTGAATTAACCAACTGCTTTATGATTTCTTTAAATGATATTGTTCAAAAAAATGATCTTCAGATGAAATATTCAAAACACGAAGCGAAAGATTTTGCCAGAGAAAATATGACTGGAATTTGGGCGGCAGCTCTAAACCCCTTCAAAGATGACATGTCCTTTGACGAAGTTGCGTTCCGAAGAAATATCCGACACTGGATTGATGATCTCAAAATACAAGGCTTGTTTATAGCTGGTAAACAGGGCGAGTTTTTTTCAATGAGCATAGAGGAACGCAAACGAAATTTTGAAATCGCAGTTGACGAATGCAATGATAAGGCTGGTGTCATCGTATCAGTTTCTGATCAAAATATGAACACTGCACTAGAATTATCCCATCACGCGCAAAATTGTGGCGCAGATTACATTGTTCTTCATGCGCCAGTTCTCAGTTTTGTCCAAGAAAGAGGCGAAGTACTTTTTCAATACTACAAACGTTTTTGTGACGAGTTAGATATTGGTATTGCGATGTGGAGCCATCCAGATAGCGGCTACGTAATGCAGCCTGAGGAGTGCGCACGAATTGCTCAATTACCTAACATCGTCGCAATAAAATACTCAGTTCCACGCCATATGTATGTTAAACTTACCAAATTAGTGGGAAATAAAATTCATGTATCAACGTCATCTGAACATGAATGGCTGGAAAATATTATAGAGTTGAATTGGAAGCTCTATCTTTGTTCATCACCACCTTATCAAATTCAGACCAGTCGCGATCAGCGGATGAATGAATACACCCAGTTAGCCTTCGATGGTAAAACGCAAGCGGCACGAAATGTCTTCGAAAGTCTCAATCCCGTGCGAAAAGCGATGCAACGCTCACGCCCCGCCGACAAACCAACAGCATTTGGAAAATATTGGCAGGAGCTACTCGGACAGACCGGAGGGCGTGTACGTCCGCCAATGCTTGAACTTAGTAACACAGAAAAAGAAACCGTACGTCGAGAATTCGAAAGTTGTGGGTTATGTTTGTAGATTTCGTGTAAACGGGCTCATAAAAAACAAATAATCTAGAGTTTCTTTAATTTACCAAGTATGTTTGGTAAGAACTACAAATTGGGGACAAAACATGTCAAGACTAAGCGCATTTAATTTTTCAAACTGGATTGACAAAAATCGTCATTTACTCAAACCGCCTGTCGGCAACAAAATGGTCTTTGAGAATTCAGATTTAATGGTCACGGTAGTCGGAGGCCCTAATAAACGTACAGACTATCATGACGATCCAGTTGAGGAATTCTTTTATCAATTAGAAGGCGATATGGTGCTTAAACTTTTTGATGGTACCGAATTTTACGATGTGCCAATTCGTGAGGGTGAAATTTTCTTGCTACCTCCACACATGCGCCATTCTCCACAAAGACCACAAGAAGGATCAGTTGGTTTGGTAATTGAACCCAAAAGACAACCTGATCAAATTGATGCCATTGAATGGTATTGCTTTGAATGCGGTACCAAAGTTCATCGTGCTGAATTAAAATTGCAATCCATCGTAACCGATCTTCCACCAATCTACGAAAAGTTCTACGCATCCGAAGAAGACCGTACATGTCCAAACTGTAATACGGTACATCCAGGAAAGAAACCACCTGAAAATTGGGTTAAATTATAACTATCAATGAACTGAACACCGCAGAAATCAATATTATAAACGCTTTGACCTTTTCTCAACGCAAGTTGCATCAGTTTGTATCCTGTTAAGTAACTGTCAGAGTTTTGTTGTGAATTTTTTCACATGCTCGGATGGGTTGTTTGATTAACGCCAATCATGACGGTTTAGACTCATTTTAACAATACCCCAGTTTCAATGTCATAAATCTGATGTTTTGGGGTCTCCAACTCGATCAAAATTCAACTCAACATTTCAGATAATTTATGAGCTTGAAGATAAATTAAATGATCCGGCAACCAATTAACGCTAAGCAACCTTGAGAAAACCTATTTTTAGAAAAAATGACCGAATGAAGGAACCTGAAATTACATCAAGTTTGATTGAACAGCACGGACTAAGCGTCGATGAATATAACCGCATTTTAAATATTCTAGATCGCGAACCTAGCTTCACTGAATTGGGTGTTTTTTCTGCGATGTGGAATGAACATTGTTCCTATAAGTCATCCAAGAAATGGTTGCGCATGTTACCAATTTCTGGACCGCATGTCATTTGTGGTCCAGGAGAAAATGCTGGAATCATTGATATTGGAGATAATCAAGCACTGGTATTCAAGATGGAGAGCCATAATCATCCATCATTTATAGAACCCTATCAAGGTGCCGCGACCGGGGTTGGTGGCATATTGCGCGATATCTTCACAATGGGTGCACGTCCTATTGCAGTAATGAATTCACTTTCATTTGGCGAAATTTCCCATTCCAAAACGAAACAGCTAGTCAATGGCGTTGTGGCCGGAATAGGCGGCTATGGTAACGCTTTTGGTGTTCCATGTGTTGGCGGAGAAATTCGATTTCATCCTGCATATAATGGCAATTGTCTTGTAAATGTCTTCGCAGCTGGCCTCATTGATGTCAAAAAAATCTTTTATGCTGCGGCCTCCGGTGTTGGAATGCCCATTGTTTATCTTGGAGCAAAAACCGGACGAGACGGTGTTGGCGGTGCTTCAATGGCATCTAGCAGCTTTGATGATCAAAGTGATCAAAAAAAACAAACTGTGCAAATCGGTGACCCCTTTACTGAGAAATGTCTCATGGAAGCATGCTTTGAACTGATGCAAACCGGTGCGGTAATTTCGATACAGGATATGGGAGCCGCAGGTTTAACATGTTCGGCCGTTGAAATGGGGGATAAAGGTAAATTGGGAATGAGCTTAAATCTTGATTATGTCCCACAAAGAGAACAAAATATGACGGCCTATGAAATGATGCTTTCTGAAAGCCAGGAGCGCATGCTGATGGTTCTTAGGCCGGAGCAAGAAGTGCGTGCACAAGAAATATTTGAAAAATGGGATTTGGATTTTGCTATTATCGGAGAAACAATTTCGGATGACCGATTTATTGTGAGACATCACGGAAAAATTAAGGCAAATATCCCGCTATCTCCGTTGGCTGGTAACGCGCCAGAATATGATCGGCCATGGACAGAATCAATACCGATTGAGCCACTCTATGATGTCCCAAAAATTGACCCAATTGATGCGCTAAAGAGTTTAATCATATCACCAAACTATGCCTCAAAACACTGGGTTTATCAACAATATGATACAATGGTTATGGGCGATACTGTGCGCCCACCAAGACTCGGCGCAGGACTCATTCGCGTTCACGGGACCGAAAAAATACTTGCATTCTCAACCGACGTTACGCCACGGTATGTCAAGGCCAATCCCAAAGAAGGTGGAAGGCAAGCCGTGGCTGAGACTTTCCGTAATCTCGTTGCAACAGGTGCGACACCTCTTGCCGCAACTGATAATCTTAATTTTGGGAATCCTGAAAAAACGGAAATTATGGGTCAATTTGTTTACGCCATCCAAGGAATTAGTGAGGCATGCAAGCACCTAAATCTACCTATCGTATCTGGTAATGTTTCTCTTTATAACGAAACAGATGACCAGGCCATTTTGCCGACACCGACAATTGGTGGGGTTGGTCTGATTTCGTGCGCTGAAGACGTGATTGGCATTGATGTTTTTGAAGATCAGCTCGCATTAGTTATTGGAAATACAGTCGGTCATCTTGGGCAGTCAGCTGTTCTTGCTGAGGTATTTAACAGACAAGATGGCGAAGCTCCGGCAATTGATCTTGAAGCTGAACTAAAACATGGTCATTTCATTCTTGAAAATCGTTCTTTGATTGGGGCTTGTACAAATATTTCAGATGGTGGTCTGGCACTTGCAGTATTCAAACTTGCTCAATCATCTAATATCGGCGTTTCGCTCTATAGCGACGATATGAGTTTTCTGTTTGGTGAAGACCAAGGACGATACTTGATTGCGTCTACTTTTGATCAGGCAGAAGCGCTTGTGGTGGCAGCCACTCACGCCGACGTACCAATCCAAACAGTCGGCCGTTTCGCCGGGTGTGAAGTTGCTTTGGGGGACGTCAGCATATCTTTAGAGCCTTTAAGTGATCTCTTTCATAATTCCTTTTCTTACGCATTTTCCTAATTGTCTGAGTGGCTCTTGAACAGAAAAAAAAACACATTATTGTAGAATAATGTTTTTACGGTGTTATAATGCCCATGCACGCCCAACAAATTAAAGATCTTTTGCGAACAAGCTTTCCCGACGCTAAAATTATCGTTGAGGGAGACGATGGTGTGCATATGTCAGCTTCCGTGACTGATGAGAGTTTCAGGGGGAAAAATCGCGTGCAACAACAACGAGCCGTCTATGCCGCTTTAAAGGGCAAAATGGATGGTAAAGATGGCGAATTACATGCGTTAGCTTTAACAACCAGAGTGCCGGATTGACATAATGAATGTTATTTTTGTTGTCATTTTATCTATTTTGATTTTTGTCGTAACTTTGATTATTGCCTTTATCTCAATTCGTAATTCAAGAACATTGGGACGCGGCAGTTTACCGGGGAAAGGTGTGCATGTGATTGACGCACATTACAGCTCTGGCGCGGGTGGCGGCGGTCATTCATCAACTTATACGGTGCCAAAAGATCCGCAAGAATATGCAAAGTGCTTTGTTCCAAGAGGGAAACAAAATGACTGAAGTCAAAACGAAAATTAATGACATTAACTCAACAAATGATGTTGTTTTATACATGAAGGGCACCAAATTTTCACCTGAATGTGGATTTTCTTCCCGTGTTGTTGGTGTCTTAAACTATCTAAAAATTGACTATGCAGATATAAATGTTTTAGACAGTGATTTAATTCGTCAAGGAATCAAAGATTTTTCCGACTGGCCAACAATCCCTCAACTCTATGTTAAAGGGGAATTTGTAGGAGGTTGTGATATCATAACCGAAATGGCTTTATCCGGCGAACTTGATCAACTATTTGACGATAATGAAATTACATATGATAAGAATGCCGCCAATAAAATTCGCGAAGCTAACGCTTAAGGCCCGATGGTTCACCTATTGTGAAGTAATACAATGATGAAACGACGGATTCTACTCTTTCAAATTTAGTTCATTTTGTTCTCTAGCTTTGTCGCCATTGCTTCAGATTGCTTCGCAATCTCTATCAATGTGTCAACTATATCATCAGAAATAATCTCTCCTGCTCCGTTAGGTATCGCGGTGTTGGCCGAAAATCCTTCTTGAAGGCTTCTAATTTTTGATTCTTGTTCAACAAGTCGCTCTTTTGCAGCGGCAATTAACTCTTCAAGAACAATTATTTTGTCCGCCAAAATCAAGCCCGCCAATACGAAGAGCCGATTATCGAATATGTGATCATTTTTGTTATTTAATTTACGTACTTCTTCACTGAGCATTTTGACCGAGCTATTAAGTCTTTGCTCTTCTCCTTCTAAACAATCGACTTCAAACGAACATTTTCCAACCTGTATCATCACTGACGGCATTACTTCTCGTCCTTGTTCAATGTATTTTCGGATAAATTCAGCAACGGTACTAATTGCGCCATAATGCAGTCAATTTCAGCCACATCTACAGCCCTTTCGGATTGTAGGCTCTCTAATTCTGCCTTTAAAGCAGTACTAATTAAATCAGGCTGAAGTTCTCCCAATTCGTTAGTCTTTCGAAGTGCTGCATTGCTTTCCCGCAAATTCTGACTTGTTCGCTTAAGTTTTTGCAATTCTAATTCCAATTGACGATAATCAGCGTGATGATCCGACGGTTGCAATTGAGATTGCTTATCCATCAGTTTTTGCATGAAAAGTGCTAGATGATTTCCAACTTTTTCATTAATATCATTCGCTTCATGCAAGGCTTGCAAAAGTCTTTCTTCATTATAATCACTAGTTTGCACCTGTGCGGTAAAATCAAGTACATCTACCTGCTGTTGAATTCGATCCATCGCTGCAACAATTCTATTCAACGCCTCATTTACTTTTTGTATACTCATCTTGTTAGTTCTGCCTTTCAGATATCACTATAAACAGACAAAACCTGATACACAAAATGTTATTGTTGATTGAATTTCGGTTTTCAATTTCTCACCAATTCTATAAATTATTATAGCGATTCTTCAATGATCATTTGTATAACTTCTGTATAGCAATAAATGAAAGCATTACCTCTGGAATTTATAAAGAAATCGTCATGATTGACATTAATCAAAGATTCCATACGATCACGAGAGAAAATTTCACAATAAACAAGAACACGTATTTGTTTCAGTTGAACAAGTATAGTTTTATGGTTCATGCACTTTTTTGAACAAATTTGAATTCGATAGATTTGCCCATCAAATTAAGCCTTTACGTAAACGCGTGACGCCTCATCGGAGCAAAAGATTAAATTATCACAGATTGTAGTGATTTGGCATTGGATTTAGTGAATTGCTCCTTTCAAAATACAATCTAACGCGATATTAATGAAAGCTGGATTAAATCCAAAGCAATATTCAAAAGATAAAAAATAGTCTTGTTCAATGTCAATTAACAGAATACCAAAATCATTATACCAACAATAGCAAAAAATGTTGATGTCCTTGAATTTTTTTAATGGCTATTCGGCAATTTTAAACATGACATCACTACAAAAGGATTTGTAATTTGGATTTAATTGCACTTCGCAAGAAGAACCCTGACCACTGGTTTAAAGCAGCAGCTATTCGCACTCTCGCTTTAGATGCAATCGCAAATGCACAGTCCGGCCATTCAGGCATGCCGATGGGATTTGCAGATGTTGCAACAGTTTTGTTTGAAAAACATCTGAAATTTTTTTCAAAAGTACCAGACTGGCCTGATCGAGATCGATTTATTCTCTCCGCTGGTCACGGTTCAATGCTTCTCTATGCATTGTTATACCTCTGTGACTTTCCGAAAATTTCGCTAAAGGAAATTAAACAATTCAGACAATGGAGATCGTTTACCGCAGGGCATCCTGAAAGCGTTCTTTGCCCGGGTATAGAAACAACGACCGGTCCACTTGGACAAGGCCTCGCCAATGCGGTCGGTTTCGCTATTGCTGAAGTTAGCCAACGGGCAAGGTGGGGATCAGAAATTGTCGATCACCATACTTACGTTGTAGCTGGCGATGGATGTTTAATGGAAGGAATTAGTCAAGAAGCAATAAGTTTAGCTGGACAGCAAAAGCTCAATAAACTTATCCTTTTGTGGGATAACAATAACATAACTATCGATGGTAAAGTGAGTCTGTCAGACTGTACTGATCAAGTTATTCGTTTTCAAGCATCAGGCTGGCAGGTACAGGAAATTGATGGTCATGACCCACAGCAAATTAACGAAGCTCTCATTTCTGCTAAAAATTCAGATAAGCCTTCCATGATTGCCTGCAAAACACATTTAGCAATTGGTCACGCAGCACAAGATACTGCCAAAGGGCACGGTGCTCTTCTTAACCAACAGCAAATTCTTGATACGAAAAAAGCCTATGGTTGGAGAGCTAAAGAATTTGAAATTCCAGTGAAAATTAAAAAGCAATGGGAAAACATCGGACATAGCGGAATAAAAAAGTATGAAACATGGAAAACACGTTTCTCGCGTTTATCAAAAACACTGAAGACCGAATACACCCGCGTTATGAACAGAGATGTGCCGCAACAACTCAAGCCAAAACTACAAAAATTAAAAAAAGAAGTCTGTGAGAAACAACCTCGTGTTGCTACTCGCGTCAGTTCGCAAGAGGCTTTAAATGTTATCAATGCGTTAATGCCAGAGACTATTGGTGGTTCAGCTGATTTAACGGGTTCAAACAATACATTGACATCAAACATTGGCATTTTCGATTCTAACAATCGAGATGGTCGCTACATTCACTACGGAATTCGTGAACATGCGATGGCTGCTGTTATGAACGGATTAGCATTGCACGGTGGAATTCGTCCTTACGGAGGAACATTCTTGTGTTTTGCGGACTATGCACGACCAGCAATACGATTAGCGGCACTCATGAAAATTCCAATTATTTACGTCATGACACATGATTCTATCGGATTGGGTGAAGATGGACCAACACATCAACCTATTGAGCATCTTGCTATGCTAAGAGCAACACCTAACCTGCTAGTATTTCGTCCGGCAGATACGATTGAAACTATTGAGGCGTGGGAAATCGCTATTCATTTTCAATCCTCGCCTTCTTTACTTTCTTTATCTCGGCAAACACTACCAACTGTTAGACGTCAGCACCAAACAAAAAACCTTACCCTCAACGGTGCTTATATTCTTAGAGAGGCTCAGCACAAACTTGAAGTTGTTCTACTAGCCACAGGATCAGAAGTTTCTATTGCGCTTAACACTCGTCAAATGTTGGAGGAGGAAAAAGTCGGAACGCGTGTAGTATCAATACCGTGTTGGGAATTGTTCGAAAAGCAAGACCAAAGCTATCGACAACATGTATTACCAAGTGGTGTAAATCGTGTTGCAATAGAAGCAGGTGTTTGCCACGGATGGGAACGGTGGTTATTAGGGGAGCGAGGTCATGAAGCAAAATCAGGCTTTATTGGTATGTCGGGTTTTGGAGCATCCGCCCCAGCTGACGACTTATATAAGAACTTTGGAATAACGGCACCCGGTATATTCAAGAAGGTGATGGAACTGCGAAAGTACAGTTAGCATAGTATACTTCGATCCATATCGGCGTAAGCAGAATTAATCAAACCAATATCAAATCAGAGACAGTAATGGCACAATATGGATCTTTCTGATACCTGCCTTGGGGATGAACGGCATCAAAAGGCGATGAAAGAGCCAACGGTAGATATTCTACCCAACCTTAACTCTCTTGTTGAGAGAGCAGATGCAGTTTTTGCTCTTTTGGACATACCTAAATTCACCCTGTACACGCCTTGGTCGGCTCTGTTGTTGTTTCTTACGCATATCGCGCTTTTTGCGCAGGTATTTTCTAGTCACATCAAAGACCGGGTGGCTGCATTATGTACAACCGAAGTAACTACGTACCTCCTTCGTTAAGCCCTTATTTTGCAAAAGTCTAATTCTCTAAGTCTATAAACATAGGTAAGGAACCTAGTATACCATCGTTATTGAATTGATGCTAGAAGCCGGTAAACTGTTGTCTTATTTATAGTGAATGATATAGAGTCGTCTCATTGATAACAATACCACATCCCGATTGGTTTGAGCAGGGCCGTTTCTGAGGTCGCAACA
>JAPORV010000319.1 GCA_026710055.1 Aestuariivita sp. | reverse complement strand
ATGCCAGGGCGACCATTCTCGCGATCAACCTGCTGGCTGTGATACGCTTCAATCAAACCGAGAACCGTGTCACGGGCGTCACGATTGCACCATAAGGCTTGTAAGGCATAACAGAGAACTTCGGTATCATCGCGGGAGTTAGGGTCAAAGCTGAGTTGTTCGATGGCAGTATTGCCAAGAAGGGGTTGTATTGCGAAGGATGTGCGCATAATGTGACCTTTCTTTCGAGAGATTCTGGCGAAGATTTGCCGATTTGGGGCAAATCCTAGTTAAAATTGATGATATTGTACCAAATACCCGCAATCTTCGCCAGAGAAAAATGACAAAAGAGTCAACTTTTTCAGCGTTTTAATATCGAATTTAGGGTTTTTTTACAGACACTAAACTATCAGAATTCGAATTATTTAATTGCCCGTTATTTAAAAGACAAATTAGTATAAATTCAAAAATTCCTAATGCGGCTAAAACAGTTACTGCTAAATGAAAGGTCTTGGAGAAGGTCGGACATTGCCATGAGATCGTGGCTCTGACCCGGCAGAACAACAAAACGGATCAGTTTCCCAATCGCATCAGTGAGCGCCACAATCTTGCTTGTCAAACCACCCTTTGAGCGCCCGATGCCTTCGTATAATCCCCTTTTTCGGACCCAAAAGCTTTTGCGTGGGCTTTCAGGATCGTCTCATCGACCGATACATCATCCGATAATATGCTGAACTTATCCTCAAAAAGACCCTTGTGTATCTAACGGCGAAACCGTCAGAGCAAAGCCTCAAGAAATAATCGATTGTCGTCCGTCCGGGGGTCCGTTGCTTTTCCCGAAAGAAGCGGTTCAATCCGCTCCTACATATCATCCGTCAAAACAGTTCGGTTCGTATCCATTTGTCGGCTCGATGATGGCTCAAGATTGCCTCTTTTGGGGCGATTCACGATTCTGAGTAACCGAGAACTAAACAATTTTCAAGGGCAGATGTCAACGGGCTCTACCCCCCCCCCCAATGATTCTAAATTGATTCCCCAATAGCGGATGTGGGTTCAAAAGGCTAATTTCAAGCCGCCTTCTACATCAGAGAGTGGATGCGGTATTTTGTCTAACATTTCTTTAGGACAGACTTGAATAAAATTTGTAATTTCAGTTTCCCAATTCTGTAAAATGGCAGATGCTTTCTTACTGAGGGTTTCCTCTGTATGTCTCGTTATGAGTAACTTTAACTCGTCTTGCCAGTGTGCAATAGCGACAGGGCATATGACAAGTGTTTCCATGTTCATTAAAATTTCCGCTTTTGCTTCGGGATCATAAACATACGCCATTCCACCGGTCATTCCGGCACCAAAATTTGCGCCTATATCGCCAAGAATTACGGCAATGCCTCCCGTCATATACTCACATCCGTTGGAGCCTAAACCTTCAACAACAACCTTTGCGCCAGAATTGCGTACAGCAAATCGCTCGCCGGCACGGCCTGCAGCAAATAGATAACCATCTGTCGCACCATAAAGGACAGTATTTCCAATAATTGTATTGTCATCCGTCTTTAGGGGAGAGGCCATGGGAGGGCGCACGACGATAATTCCGCCAGACAATCCCTTTCCGACGTAATCATTTGCATCACCTGATACTTCTATCTTTAGTCCAGGAGCTGCAAACGCTCCTAAAGATTGACCGGCTGAGCCTTGCAATTTAATGGTTAAGTGATCAGGTTGTAGGTTATTGCGCATTCCAAATTTCCGCACAATGTGACTTGATGTCAAAGTTCCTACGGTACGATCGGTATTTTGAACTGCGTATAGCAACTGCATTCGTTCACCGTCTTCTAAAAAACGTCTTGCATCACGAACAATTTCTGTATCTAGCGCGTTAGGTGCTTTCGCTCGCTTTCTATTACGATCGTATGTTATGTCTAAAGAACCGTCGACAGTTACCAACAGAGGGTTTAAATCCAAGTCGTCAAGATGAGCAGAGCCACGACTAACCTGCGCGAGTAGGTCAGCCCGACCAATAACTTCTTCCAAAGACTTTGCCCCGATAGAAGCAAGGATTTCTCGTACTTCATGCGCATAAAAAGTAATTAAATTAACAACTTTCTCAGATGTTCCAGTAAATTTCGCACGCAGAGCTTCATTTTGTGTGCAGACGCCAACAGGACAAGTGTTAGATTGACATTGACGCACCATAATACATCCCATTGAAATTAAGGCAGCTGTTCCAATGCCGTATTCTTCCGCACCCATCATTGCGGCTATCACAATATCGCGACCAGTTCTTAGGCCACCATCTGTTCTAAGTGTTACGCGATCACGTAGATTATTCATTGCCAATACCTGGTGTGCCTCGGTTAGGCCCATTTCCCAAGGTAATCCTGCATATTTTATTGATGTTGCGGGTGATGCTCCAGTGCCACCGTTATGCCCGGAAATCAGAATAATATCAGCTTTCGCCTTAACCACACCAGCGGCAATCGTGCCAACGCCGGAAGACGCGACTAATTTTACCGTAACTTTTGCTTTTGGATTGATTTGTTTCAGATCGTAAATTAACTGAGCAAGGTCCTCAATTGAATAAATGTCATGATGCGGGGGAGGTGAAATCAATGATACACCTTGTGTTGAATGCCGAAGTCGAGCAATCAACTTGGTGACTTTCATTCCTGGTAACTGACCACCTTCTCCAGGCTTAGCTCCTTGCGCGATCTTTATTTCAAGTTCTTCACATCTATTGAGGTATTCGGCAGTTACACCAAAGCGACCTGAGGCTACCTGTTTGATTTTTGCTGATGGGTTATCTCCATTGGGTTCTGGCATGAAATGTGCCGGATCTTCTCCTCCTTCACCACTATCTGATTTTGCACCAATTCGATTCATCGCTACGTTTAGGGTCTTGTGTGCTTCAGGTGACAAAGCCCCTAAAGACATACCGGGAGTGACGAATCTCTTGCGAATCGACGTTATGCTTTCCACTTCTTCAAGGGGAATTGGTTTAGCCATCAATTTGATGTCAAGAAGATCACGCAAATGAATAGGTGGTGCTGCGCGCATTTTCGCAGAATATTGCTTCCAAAGCTCATAAGAGGCGTTGGCGCACGCGGATTGCATTAAGTGCATCGTTGTTGCTTCCCAAGCATGAGTTTCGCCCGATGCGCGAACCTTATAAAAGCCACCAATGGGTAGGATATCTGTATTGGTATGCCAAGCACGGGTATGGATTTTTTCAATCTTTCGTTGAATTCCACTGACGCCGATACCGGAGATACGGGATGTTATTCCTGGAAAATATTCAGCGCACATTGCCCGTGACAGGCCAACTGATTCAAAGTTTAATCCCCCACGGTATGATGATATAACAGAAATCCCCATTTTTGCCATTATTTTAAGTAAACCTTGGTTGATTGCCTCTCGGTAACGCGCGACGGCCTCAGTTAACGGTCCGCTCATTAGCCCTTTCTCAATTCGATCGGCTATTGAGTCTTCTGCGAGATATGCGTTAACGACTGTTGCGCCACAGCCAATCAGAACAGCAAAATAATGGGGGTCAATGCATTCAGCACTTCTCACACTTAATGAACAGAAAGTTCTCAGGCCAAGCCTTGTCAAGTGACTGTGTACCGCAGAGGTGGCTAAGATCATCGGCATTGCAATTTTTTCTTCACGAGACAGATGATCAGTAAGCATTAAATGCCCGACACCCGAACGAATCGCATCCTCTGCTTCAGAACGAATTCTCCAAAGCGCAGTACTCAATGCATCGTCACCAGGTTCAAAGGTACAATCAATCTCTTGTGTTGGCGTTTTAAATGCTTGTCTTAACTCCTCCCATTGAGAATTAGCTATAAACGGACTATCCAACACAATAATCTCAGTTTGAGAACTGTCTTCATCTAGTACGTTTTTGAGATTTCCAAATCGCGTCTTTAAACTCATCACACGATATTCGCGCAAGCTATCAATAGGTGGATTGGTTACTTGGCTAAAATTCTGTCTAAAAAAATGGCTGAGAGGTCTGTATTGTTCTGAGAGAACAGCCGATGGTGTGTCATCACCCATTGAGGCAGTAGACTCTTTTCCGTCTTCAACCATTGGTATCAGAATCTGTTCAAGTTCTTCAATAGTATAACCAGCGGCAATTTGGCGTTTTCTCAAATTAGAACCCTTAAATAGGGGTTGTTCAGAAATACTATTTAAGATCTCTGTCATGTCATTGATTTGCCCAACCCAGTCGCCAAAAGGTTGTGAGGCGGCCAATTTATTCTTGATCTCTTTATCATGGAATAATTGCCCAGTTTTCATATCGACAGCGATCATCTGACCTGGACCCAACGCTCCCTTTTCCTGAACAGAAAGTTCATCAATCTGAACCATTCCTGTTTCAGAACCGGCAATCAAAAGGCCATCACCAGTTACAACGTAACGCATTGGACGC
This sequence comes from Aestuariivita sp., assembly GCA_026710055.1. GTDB lineage: Bacteria > Pseudomonadota > Alphaproteobacteria > Rhodobacterales > Rhodobacteraceae > JAPORY01. The sequence goes on along the minus strand of JAPORV010000319.1, from coordinate 5,287 downwards.
AAGCCATTGCGATCAAGGCCAGCACAAACCCATCTACCATCGGTCATTGCAAGTGCGGCGGGGCCATCCCATGGTTCCATAACTGAATTACAGTATGAATACATGTCAATCCATGCTTGTGGCAATTCAACAGCTTGCTTTGACCATGTCTCTGGCACTAACATGGTTTTGGCCATTGGCGCGTTACGCCCAGCACGGACAAGCACTTCAAATACAGCATCAAGTGCGGCACTGTCTGATGATCCGCTCGGAATAATCGGTTTTATATCTTCCGCCATCGTCCCGAATGCCGCAGATGCCATGCGTATCTCGTGGCTTCGCATCCAGTTTACGTTACCTTTTAAAGTATTGATTTCACCATTGTGAGCTAACATCCTAAAGGGCTGAGCTAGCCACCATTGCGGAAAAGTATTTGTTGAATAGCGTTGATGATATAGTGCAAAGGCACTTTTAAATCGCGAATCCAGAAGATCTGGATAAAACTCTGCAACTTGTTCAGCTAGCATCATGCCTTTATAGATTATCGACCGACAGCTCAATGAGGCAATGTAAAGATCGTTAATGCCAGCAGCAGAAGCTGCCTTTTCAATTTTTCGACGAATAACATAAAGTTCACGTTCAAATGTTTCTTCATCCTTTCCTTTGGAATTTGCTAAGAGAATTTGCTCGATTTCGGGTCGTGTTGCGTTTGCTTTTTCTCCAAGAACATCAATGTTGACTGGAACGCGACGCCAACCAAAAATATAATATCCCATACGAAGAATTTCGGTTTCAACAATCGTACGGCATGTTTCCTGAGCACCAAGATCCAAGCGTGGTAAAAAAACTTGGCCGATTGCAATTAAGTCATTCTTATTTGGATTATGTCCAGTTCGTTCGATTTTGTCGTAAAAGAAATCTACCGGAACTTGGATGTGAATTCCAGCGCCATCTCCAGTTTTACCATCGGCGTCTACAGCACCACGATGCCAAACAGCTTTTAATGCGGCAATACCTTTTTCAACAACCTGACGACTTTTTTCCCCATCTATTGAAACCACGAGCCCTACACCGCAAGCGTCATGTTCTTGAGAAGAATCATACATGCCGTTTTTGATTAAAGACTGACGTTTTTTTGTTTCAGCGACCACCCAGTGTTTATCGAGACTACTCACGCCCATCCTCCAGTTGAATTCTTTTGAAACTTTTTATGCTCTTCATTCTTTTTTTAGGCGAATGAGCTGATCGTGCAGTTGTTCTTCAGGAAAATTAATTGAATTAAATTCGCATTATTGACTTCTTTGTGATACATTATTCGGCCGCGATAGCGGTTGATTTATTAAGCTCAGCCACAATTGCATTTGCACAGTCACGCCCATCTCGGATGGCCCATACAACGAGCGAAGCGCCACGAACGATATCGCCAATGGCATAAACATCATTTAGTGCAGTTTTGCCAGAAATTGCTTCGGCCTTTATTGTACCCCATCGTGTGACTTCAAGTTGGGGTTCACCGAATAATTGTGGTAAATTTTCAGGTTCGAACCCTATTGCTTTAATAATTAAATCCGCCTCTTCATTGTAAACGGCACCATCAACTTTTTCTGGAATTCGTCGCCCCGTTGTATCGGGAGCACCAAGACGTATCTGATTTACGCTAACGCTGAGTGACGTTGCATCGGTACCGGTAACTTCCGATAAAACCACTTTAATGCTCTCAGGCGCGCTTAACCACTTGAATTCCACGCCCTCTTCTTCGGCATTGTAAACTTCTCTTTGCGAACCAGGCATATTAATGCGGTCTCTTCGGTACAAACATTTAACCGAAGTGGCACCTTGCCTCACAGCTGTGCGTACACAGTCCATTGCTGTATCGCCACCTCCAATAACCAAAATGCGTTTACCTTTGGCGTTCAGTAATCCTGAATCGAAATCGATGACATTGTCACCGAAGCTCTTTCTGTTAGATGCAGTGAGATAATCAATAGCCTCAATAACACCAGGTTTATTTACGCCCTGAATATCAAGACTACGGGATTTATAAACACCCGTTGCAATGATGGTGGCATTATGTGCAGCGCGTATTTCTTTGAAGTGGTTCTCATTGACATCATAGTTCATTTTAAATTTAATGCCACTTTGTTTAAGGTGATCAATTCGTCGCATCACCACATCTTTTTCCAATTTAAAACCTGGAATTCCATAAGTGAGTAATCCACCCGCGCGGTCATAGCGGTCGAAAATGGTGACTTGTAAGCCTGTTTCTCGAAGCATTTGTGCAGCGGCGAGCCCGCCAGGTCCGGCGCCGATAATTGCAATATGTTCACTTCGTTCGAACGCAGGTTGTAATGGCTTTACCCAGCCTTCTTGCCAAGCTGTTTCAGTAATGTGCTTTTCAACTGAACCGATTGTGACAGTCCCGTGACCTGACTGTTCAATTACACAATTGCCTTCGCACAGACGGTCTTGTGGGCAAATTCGACCACAAATTTCGGGGAAGGTATTTGTTTCTTGTGATAAGTGATAAGCCTCTTCTAACCGGTTCTGCGCTGTGAGCAATAACCAATCAGGAATATTATTGTGCAGCGGACAATGCGTCTGGCAATATGGCACACCGCATTGACTACAGCGACTTGATTGCTCTTTTACTCTTGCAGCTGAAAAATCTGAATAGATTTCATCAAAATCTGATTTACGTGTTTTGACCGCGCGCTTACTCGGCATAGTGCGTTCGACAGTTACGAATTTTAGCATAGGTTGAGTTGCCATTGCCTAATCCCAATTCAACGGAAGATATTTTGCTTATTTATTCTTTTGATAGATATTAAATCCTTATTTCGATTATTAAAAGTCAGTAATGCTGACATAAATAAATAAATTTTTATCAACCTTAGAAAAAATATTGTTAGTTGAAGAAAATTAGGTATCATTTCGAATATAAATTAAAGTCTTTAAATCAAACCCATACAGATATACCGAAATTATATTATTCATATTCTGGTTTGTTTCGTTTTTTTGCTATTTCCTTATGCTGCTTTTTCAACTTATTTTGCTGGCTCTTATTCAAGGTCTCACCGAGTTTCTGCCGATATCATCATCGGGGCATTTAATTTTATTGTCTGAACTTTCAGAATTTAAGGATCAAGGGTTAGCTATTGATATTGCAGTTCATGTTGGCACGCTTTGTGCTGTAGTTTTATTTTTTTGGGCTGATTTTAAGTTAATCTGTAGTGGAACAGGCCGACTTGTATGCGGAAAGGTCGATACACGAGGTGCTTTTTTGGCGCTTTGTTTGGGGATTGCGACAGTTCCAATTGTTATTTTCGGAATTATTCTTCAGGCGACTGGGTGGATTTACCACGTGCGTTCCATCGCTGTTATTGGTTGGACAATGCTGATTTTTGGAATTTTTCTGTACTGGGCAGACCAAACTGGAAATGAAGAACGAACCGCAAAGCAGTGGCGATTGATTGACGCGACAATTATGGGTTTTTGGCAGGCCGTTGCACTTATTCCTGGCACGTCGCGTTCGGGCATAACCATCAGCGCCGCTCGTCGATTGGGTTACACACGACGTGATTCCGCTGCATTAGCGATGTTAATGTCAATACCAGCGATTTTGGCATCCGGTGTTGCATTAAGTTTTGAACTTATCAAACAAAATAGAGGAGATGTAGCTGTCGAGGTTTTATTGGTTGCGATATTTGCATTTTTCGCAGCTTTGCTGTCACTCGGTGTAATGATGCGGCTATTGGAACGCTTTAGTTACACACCTTACGTTATATATCGTGTGATTTTAGGCGTAGCTCTTCTGGTTTATACATACAGCTAGCTACAGACGCATATTCTTTGCTGATTCTTTCATTTCTTCATATTGACCCGATGGGCGAAATCGCCACAAATATTCTGATAGAACTGCATCCATTGCAACTGGCTTAATGTCAAAGTAAGTAAATCCTTTTGCATTATGAGATACGATATTATCATAAGCAAGATTATTCACTTGATCTCTTGTGATTTGAGCAGGGATTAACCCGATACTTATCGTATTTAGAGCATTAAAAAATAATCCCATCGCCGAAGCAATTGGAAAAGGGACATTGACGATGATACGCTGCTGACGAATGACTTCGAACATTTTTTCCATTAATTCACGGAATGTTTTTGTTTCTGGACCTCCAAGTTCATAAATGCCACTTGGCACCCGCCCGTGCATAGCAAAGACGGCTGCCTTTGCGACATCATCGACATAAACTGGTTGAAAGCGCGTATTTGCTCCGACAATTGGTAATAAATGGCTGATCTTTGTCATTGCTGCGAATCGATTGAAAAACTGATCTTCAGGTCCAAAGACAATTGATGGCCGTAAGACTACAGCTTTGGGGACATGGGTAAAGATTGCAGTTTCCCCAGAAAACTTCGTGCGTGCATACTTACTTTTTGATGTGCTATTAGCGCCAATTGCAGACAATTGTACTAATTTGGTTATCCCGAATTCAGCAGCTGTTCGCGCAACGCGGTCAGCAGCTTTGAATTGTACTTCTTCAAATGTGTTATTGCCTACTTCTGCTAAAATCCCAACACAATTAATCAGTGCACTTGCACCTATAGCCGCATTAAAGACCGAACGATCATCACGTATGTTACAAAGGACAGGTTCAACTTGACCTACTGAACCATAGGTTTTAACAAAAAGGGCTTCATTTGGACGGCGGACTGCTACCCGGACGCGCCAGCCCTCTTTCGCGAGACGGCGAACAATATAGCGTCCGATGAAACCCGAACCGCCATAAACTGTAACAAGTTTATTCATTTATTTTTTCCGCATTGGCATGAACAATTTAGCATAGACTTGGAGTGAATATGAAAAAAAAACATATCAATTAATGTAGTATGGTAAATGTTTTCAATTTGTCTCATTATTGAGGATTGTAATTTAAGTTTCTTATAAGCAATTGTTCGGCTGATCGTTGAGAATTTAATTGGTTTGTTAATTTCCGCTAAAGTGATATCAAAGCTCGTATGGTATTTTTACCTTATGGCTAAGTTTAGATGTCTTTACCTCAGGAGAATTGTCAACAGTTCAAATGATGCCATATTATTTTTTTTGTCGTTACAAAGGGGCAATTCACAATGGATACTATTATCTCTTTCGTGCAATCGGTTATCGCAATTGAGTTAGCTTGATCTGTCACACACAAAAAAATAACGGCAAATAAACAAAATTTGTAATTATTATGAGCCACTTGTAAAACTCTACATTTAAGCGAATTTTTCCCGCTTTCGGGCATTTTTTTGAAAAGCAGAA
>JAPORV010000438.1 GCA_026710055.1 Aestuariivita sp. | reverse complement strand
TCCTCGGGTATCCACAAACGCAAAACGCGCACACACTGCGCGCGCAAAGGCCATGCGTCCCGAAAAGGTTGTCGGGGCTGGCATCTCGGCTAAGATCTGTTGACCTTCCGGCGAAAATAATGTCTGGCGGATTGGTGCATGAGGTGTCATGGTGAGGGAACTCCGAATGAGAAAATGAACAATTCGGGCTCTTATAAACCAGTTTTTTAGGCTTGTTTAGACCTAATTTAGCTTATGGGCAGGGCGCGCGCGGGTGACTGAGCATCTCCCAGAACCGCTGCTGTTCGGAACCCAGAAGAATCAACCGGCAATGCGGTTGGGAAAAATCCCGATCTCCGCGCCGTTGGAGCCGGTCAATCAGATGCTGGAACTGGCTTTGCATGTTCCGATTGCCGGTGTTGCCGATATTTTGGAATTCGTCCAGGACGACCACACACCCTTGCTGCAGGAGATGTTCGGTTAGATTGCTGAAGCGGTTGTTGTGTTCGTATTTGCCAACTGTGAACTCCACGAGAAGACGCGGATTGGCTGTCGTAACCGCAGCTGCGAGCCGATCGAAAAATGCATCGTGTGTTGCGTCGGTTTCTTCGAGTTGACATAGGATACTACGACGGTCGGTTTGACGATCGAGGAAAGTCTGGATGAGATCGCTCTTGCCAACTTTTCGCCGCCCGCGAATGGCGAGAACGTCAAACCGACCGCGCGTCTGAAAGAACTCATTCAGACTTAGGAGTTCCTTCTGTCGTCCGTAGAATGTCCAGGGCTGGGTCATTGCACACTCTCGTCCTGCGAATTGTGATTCACTATGTCTATTTACCGCATTGCTAGCAAAATAGCAATGTACCGGTTTAATTTTCGACGGGATGAGCTTGTTGCTTTCTTACATCCCGATGTTGGTGCCCGCATCACCTACCGCTTCTTTGGGCTTGATGTTCCACATGGGTTTGGACTGAGGTTCGGGAAGCGGAAGTGGTTGGTGCCGTGCTTAGACATCATATCAGTAATATCCGTACAATACCAATGATCAATCCGATCCGTGTGAAACTGGAACCATGTTTACTTGATCGGCCAACTGGTTTTGGGCGGCGTCAGAGATCGTCGGCGAAACGAACACATAATAGTGTTAGTAGCAAAGGGGGGCGTTAAACATTTCTTGATGTCGGCAACGATTGAAAAGCGCGGTATTCCAGAGATTATCTGCGTTTTTTTAAGCGATATTGACACCATTATGTCATTATTCTGAGCAATATCATATGCTTGGTTTCCCCGAATGCTTGCAGATCAACAGTGTTTTTAGAGTTGATGTGATCTATCAGTTTTGTATTTTCTAGTTAATCAGATCATTTCAATCTTTTCAGCTGGCGGAAGCAGTCACTGGATAACAGCGTTTGACGCGCAGCATCTGAACATCCATACATGTCAAGCAGTCGTGCTATGTCCTAGAAAAATTTTGATCCGATTACTCTGTCATGGCCAACGTAACTACTAAGATCGTAGTCTCACAACAAATCTCTCGTCCAGTTCGATTAAGCCGGGCTCGGTGCCGTTATGTTCTTTCATTCCTCGGATGATTTTACGAGGAATTCCCATTCCCATATGTTCCAGATACCGGTAGTCGCGCATGATATCTTTCAATAGCTGGTTTCGTGCGGCCCGTGTTCCGAACCGCATGCGGTCTGGGGTTATGCCGTTTGGTAGTCGGCCTGGTGATATAATTTCTAAACGGTCAGAATACACTATCAACTGAACATCCGTACTTGTGAGCAGGTAATCTCGATGAATAAGAGCGTTGACGATCCCCTCACGAAGGGCATCATGGGGATAGACAGGACGTCCAATGCGTCTTCCACCTTGTGCTTTAACGACTCCGCGTGTGTTGCGTTGTACAAAATCTAGCGCTTGTTCCACCAGACCATTTTCGACGATATCGTCACCTTCGCTTAGCAAAGGCACCATAGGGCCTCGAAGTGATGAGCGCTCTTGTGCATCGTAATCCTGTTCTGTTCCGGAATATGCGACGGCATCAATCCCCGCGTGAGGCAGAAACCGGTTCGGTGTTTTGCCGAACATTAACATGCCGCCGACGGTTACACCTTCATCAGTCATGATCTCGGTGTTGATGAGAAGTGACCGCCATGCTGCACTATCTTCGCTGGCTGGTACGTCCTGTTGGCGGATATCATTGAAATAGTTTCGCAAACGCCTCAGATCCAGATTCGCGAGAGCAGCACCTGATACGGGTCGTAGCTCGGCCCGTAAGGAACCTCGTTGCTGAAAGAGTCGTGCGAGTTCCTCTTGGGTCGCTTCTCGACTCTGCGTACCGACACGCATTAGGTATCTATTGGTGTTGTTATGCCAGAGCGCGTGCACATCGTAACCGCGGGTGACGTGGACGATGGCGACATCCTTGTCATCTTTGCCACTACGAATGACTTCGAAGAATGGAACGATGGCCGGCCTGATCTTATCGCGGCATACATTTATCACCCATTCTTCAAGACCGTCCCTCGTTAGGCCTGTAATGGTTCCGGTGTCTTCTACGCCTAGTAGCACCATGCCTCCTTGCAAGTTCGAGAAAGCAGCCAACTCCTTTGCTAGATCCTGCGTGCGTAGATCATCCCTTTTGAATTCCACTCCAGAATTCTCGCCGTTTGCAATAATCTCCATCAATTCTGTGCGAGTTGTCATGACTCAAAATCCATACTTGAAGCGGCGCATCTCGAATGCGTCTTTGCCTCCTTCAAGGATTTCCTCAACAAGTTCGCGTACAGATCTCGAGTCGATAGAGGCCATGTGCTGAGGCGCGATCCGCGCTTGGCCCTCTTGAGCTTCACCTGTTGCAGTGAGTCCAAGAATGAGTTCAGCATCACCGAGGACTGGAATGTTGGCGTTGTGTGTAGAGAAGACAAACTGGCGATGGCGCTTTTCCTGTCGTATGATCGGTACTACGCCCTCGGTGATGAATCGATTATCGAGATCGTCTTCGGGTTGATCGACGACCAGCGGCGTGTCCGATTCAAGCAGCAGCATTAACAGGACAGCCGTCGCTTTTTGACCTGTCGAGAGAGATTGAAGTCTTTGCCAGTTGGCTGGAGCGCCGTTGGATGCCGTATTCAGCTCAATCTCAGTTGTTGGGGGTAATTCCAGTTCCTCAATACGCATGAACAGTTGCGGGTCAGCTTGTGCGATCCGTTCGGCCGCTCCTCGCGGCAGATCGTAGTGCGTCCTGAGTGCTTCCTTGCCTTCTCGACACCTCTGCGCAAGTTCTGGCAGAGACAAATGGTTACGTCCATGGAGGCGTTCTATCGCAACAGCAAGATTCCCGCCGATCTCTCGAAGAAGTTGTTCGAGCGGGTCGCGATTGCCGGCCATTGTCACTCTAACCTGTACCCGATTGTGGAGCTTTCGAGAAACCCGATTCGCTGCAGTTTTAACTTGCTTATATTCGGTTGCTTTGATGTCTTCCCACTCTGCCAGTAAGTTGCGCCGACGCACTTCGTGCACCTCCAAATCGCGCTTATAGTGTGCCATCTTATCGTTCAGTGGCCGCAACTTCTCGATTTTCTGGCGCAGCCGAATAAATTCCGCACCATCGATCTTCGATTTCTGGAGTTCGCGAAGAAGCCCTTCATAGGTTTCCTCGATTCCGGTCTTACGTTCGCTCCAGCAGGAATTTGTCTCCACGAGCGCACAATCTGCTTCAGCAAGAGCCTTGTTGAGCTGTTCACCGATTAGTTCCAGTTTATTGCTGAGCATACTGAGGATTTCCCTAACCTCAGATAGAATGTCGGCGTTTGGTAGTCCTTCAATAGCCTTACTGGAAACGAACGCTGTGTCGATGGGTAATCCTTCCTTGAGTTCATTGAAAAGTATACGATATTGATCAAGGCGCTCATCCAAGTTGACAAAAAGCCGTTCCTCGCGGACGAGTAGGCTTTTTTCTTTGAGTCGTTCTTCAATGCCCGCCTGCTGAAATCGTGTTTGGATCTCTTGAAGACCCGGTAGTGCTGCTAACCGATCTTCAAGACACTGTATCTCATGACGAATATCCACGATTCGGCTACGAGAACGCTTCAGCTCCACCTGCACTTGTGATTTCCGTTCCGATTGGGTGGCGTTCCGATCGACGAATCGCTCAAGCAATCGGGTGAGTTTCTCGGGACTTTTTGTGAGTTCTGATATCTCGTGTTGCCCAAAGACTTCCACGCCTGCGATCACGTCTTGCGGTGACAGGGTTAGAACTTTCCCTGCGTCGTCTTTTACAATAGGCGGATTGGGCACAGAACGTTCAATTATATAACAACGCTCGGATGGCTGGTGCGATCGTACCAGCAGAGAGATCTTTGTGCCAGATTGCAGGACATGTTGGATTACGCTCTCATGGGCCTTCCGCGCTTCATCGCCGAGAGAATCAAGGCCAAGCACGTAGCGTATGCTTTCGATCATTGTCGACTTGCCGGTACCCCGTCCACCTACCAGCACATTTAGGTTTTCATTGAAATGTACGGTAGTATTGCTAAGAAACCCTCCTTCCCAAGTTAAGGCAAGGAACTCGACATGGGGTGCAGGCTTCTGATCGCTGTGCAGACGAATTCTGGATTCTGGATCGAGAAACGCTTGCTGCAACGCTTCAACCGATATAGTAGACATCTTAATAAAGCAAGACGCACTGTCCTTCTTCAGGTCTTCTGGATCATTGATATCCGAGGCGTTGAGGATTGCAAGAGGGTAGTTACGTTTGTGCTGGGTGTCCTTATTTTCGAGGATTGGTCTGATTGTGTTTGGTGCATCAGTGACTGGGCCTGGTAAAGCGCAGGCAAGTAGGTGGGGGTCGGTCCAAACATTAACCCTTGATTGACCTGACAGTTTTCTCAACAATCCGCCTTCGGATGCGACATGTGCAGCGATGCATACGGCACCCCAAGTCTTTGTTGCTTCAAGCAGTTCAACAGCATCCTTGTTGCCGATCGGTGATGGTTCATCAGTATTGTGAATGCCGCAATCCCCGAGGAAACGTTCTAGGACTTCATCCTTATCAGTATCGAACAGGCACAGAAAATGAACACCGTCTTTTGTGACGGCTTCGAAACCGCCGAATGCATGAAGATTTGCGGCGCGTGCAGCGGCCAAAAGACCTGTCGAATGCTTAACACGGTAATGATCCGTGACTGCAATAATCTCAATGCCGATTTCAAGACAGTTCTTGATGATCGCATCATTGTATTCGTCTTCAGACTTGAATGTTGTTGTCTTCTGGTGAGTTGTAAGATAGGCGAACGGATTGACTTGCAAGGCACAACGATAGAACCGTGCACCGTTCGGCTGACTAAGCGCCGTCTGTATGCCATTGGAGAGTATAAGTGCTGGGTTGATGGCTGCTGTGGTCATCTAAGCTCCCTCTACTGTTGACGCGTAGTGCTTCATTCCTGCTCCGATTAATTTCTTTGTTTCGGTGAGCTATCGTTTGACCGCATCCTAAATGACCCAAGCCAAGGACACTTTCTCCTTTTTGGCGAGCTGTTTCAAAATTTCGTGGATATCAGGTGGAAATCTGATTAATGCCCGCACCGAAAGCGTCTTTTCGGGTTTCATGTTTTACCCGTCTCTCTTGTCCCTAATCATCGCAGTATGGCTATAGATTTCGTCTTTATCACGTTACACTATGCTGATGGGGAATAACAACTCCTGAAAGTACTGTCGCAGCAATTCCCGCTAACTTTTTTTCATGATGCCCTGCGGGTGATTTTTGCGTCAACAAAATATTCACGCACCTAGCAGGCGTAACAACTCTCGGATTCAAAAACCTAATGAAAAAATGACACTGAAGGATGTAACGGCGAGTGTAAGCGTTTGATTATCCGGTGATAACTTACAATACTGCATTTTTATTACCTCATTGGGATGATACAAAAACTGCTCTTTATTTAAAATTTGGGGATTATATATTTGATTAACCTTCATACTATATGTATTGGCTCTAACTGATGGTTAACCGTATATATGGTATTTTGGTTAATCAAATATATAATCCCCTAAAATTTAGGCTTTTAAAACAAGTACTATCGGTATGATAAAATGAAATGGATATAACTGAAAATGTGTTCTCAGTTCCCGTTGGTTAGTGTTAGAACTTTATCAACAATCGCGCTTGAATTAAGCCCATTCCGTCTATAAAGATCTATTATTGATCCAGTTTCACCAAAATGCTCAACACCTAGTGAAATTGTTGGATGCCCGAAAACGCTTCCTAACCAAGCGAGAGTGGCAGGATGACCATCAATGACAGTAATGATGTGACAGTGACGTGGGATATTACATAGTAAACTCTCGATGTGGCTTGTTGCCTGCTTTATTTCACGCGTTCTGCTGCGTTGTGCCGCATTCCAACCTGCGTTTAAGCGATCAGCAGAAGTAATCGCCAATACACCCACATCGCGTCGGAACTCTCCGATAATTCCAGCGGCGTGAACCGCTTGTGGGCAAATAGCACCTTGATAGGCGATAATTATGTCGCAGTTCGGGCCAGGTTCTCTAAGCCAATAAGCTCCATCAACAGCACCTTGTTTAAAAGCATCGTCTTGTCGTTTGCCCGGCTGTTCGATTGGATTGGTGGATAGACGAAGATAAACACTACCGCCTGTTTCATCACGAAGCCAAGTTCTTTCATCTGGATTATCATCGCCATCACGTTGAATATAATCAAAAGCCCATTTCATGATTACCGCTAGTTCATCTGCAAAGGCTGGTTCAAACGCGGCTAGCCCATCTTGACTTATACCAATTAATGGGGTGCCGATTGATTGGTGAGCTCCACCTTCCGGAGCAAGTGTAATGCCAGATGGTGTGCCGATAATAAAGAAACGAGCATCCTGATAACAAGCATAGTTTAGCGCATCAAGGCCACGATAGATGAACGGATCATAGACGGTACCAATGGGTAAAAGCCGCTTGCCAAATACAGAATGCGACAATCCTGCTGCACCAAGCAAAAGGAATAAATTCATTTCGGCGATGCCAAGTTCTATATGTTGCCCGTTGGGTGTAAATGTCCATTTTGCTGTTGATGGAATCTGGTGCTCTATGAAGGTATCTTTTCGTGTTGACTTTGCGAATAAATTACGTCGATTGACCCAAGACCCTAGGCTTGTTGTTCCTGTAACATCTGGTGAGGTCGTTACGATTCGTTCTGCAAGATCGCTATTCCCTTTCGCAAGATCATCTAGAATTTTTCCAAAAGCTGCTTGAGTGGAAATTTCGCGATCACTGCTAAATTGAATTTCTGGTACAGAGAGTTTTTTATCAGTATAGCGACGTTTTTTAATCTGAAAAAATGGTACTTCTGCCAAAAAGGTCTTAAGGCCCGCAATATCCCTTACTCCTGAAAAGCGATCCCATTCTTTTCCTTTTGTTATGCCCATATGCTTTTGCCACTTTGCAAATTGTACTTTACTCATTAATCCGCCATGATTGTCTTTGTGTCCGGCAATGGGAGTGCCCCATCCTTTAATTGTGTAGGCGATAAAACAAGTTGGGCGATCATGGGTGATTGCTGAGAGCGTATGTGCCATAGTTTCCACACAATTTCCGCCAAGATTTTCCATGAGTGCGGATAATTCGGTGTCGTTTCGCCGGTCAATCAGGGCTGAAAAATCACCTTGATCTCCTAAATCATTCATTAACCGTTGGCGCCAGACACTTCCTCCCATAAAGGTTAGCGCGGAATACTCTTGATTCGGACAACTATCAATCCATTGTCTCAGTTTATCACCGCCAGGTTCCTTAAAGGCTTGCCGCTGAAGAGCGCCGTACTTAATTCGAACGATATTCCACCCAAAAGTACTAAAAATGTTTTCGATTCGTTCAAATAAACCTTCGTGAACGATGCCATCAAGTGAATGACGATTGTAGTCAATGATCCACCAAGTATTTCGAAGCTCGTTTTTCCACCCCTCCTGAAGCGCTTCATACACATTGCCTTCGTCTAGTTCGGCATCACCGACCAATGCAATCATTCTTCCCAGAGTAATGTCTTTTCCCCATTTTTTTGCGGAAATGTAGTCCTGTACAATTGAAGCAAAAGATGTAATACCAACACCCAAGCCTACTGACCCCGTTGAGAAATCAACGTCATCAATATCTTTCGTGCGTGATGGATAGCTTTGTGCACCATGAAAGCCCCGGAAGTTCTCAAGTCTTTCACGAGTTTGATTACCCATTAAGTATTGCGCAGCGTGGAAAATAGGTGAGGCGTGGGGTTTAACGGCAACCCTGTCTTCAGGTCGAAGGACGGAAAAGTAAAGTGCAGTCATTATTGATACAATTGAAGAAGAACTTGCCTGGTGTCCTCCAACTTTAATTTTATCTTCATTTGGGCGAATATGATTTGCATAATGGATCATCCAATGTGAAAGCCATAGTAATCGCTGCTCAATCGTCTTTAGGTGCGTGTATTGCGGTGTCATTTTGTACAACTTAGCTATTTGCGGTAATCAATTTAACAGGTTGACATTTTTATCTTTCGACTGAAGGCTGATGGTGTCAGATGATATCTAAAAAATCAGTAAATGCATTTAAGTTATCAATGATGGCCAATTCAAATTTGTCTCAAGCTTTCAATGCTAATGGGGTTCTTAACAAGTAGATATTAGAAGAAAAATTGGTTTTCGGCAATGTAGGCTTTTATCAATTTAGCAATTCACGCTAACTTGGGTGAATGGTAACGGGTATCATTTGAACTCTAAGTCTCTGAAAAACCAGAAAAAATCTTCCAAAATAACATTAAAGTCTCAATTCTAGTGCAGAAATTTTGCGAAAAATGTCTTTTGTAAGTTGTATAACTATATGAAAATAAAACAAAAAATTCTAGCGGGAATTGCTGTTATCATTTTGTTTATTTGGATATGATGAAGGCGCAGGTCATGAAATAGATTTTATGCGAATTTTTGTTTTTACACAGAAGCATCATTTATGAAATTCAAAGAATCTTTATCAGTTATCGCTTTCGTTGTAGTGAGTGCAGCACACGCCAATGGTCATCCAGCTTGTCAGAATATTACTTTTTCTGATGTTGGTTGGACATATATTACGGCAACGACAGCGACCACGACGGTAATATTGGACGCACTTGGGTATGATACCGAGGTGCGAATTTTGTCAGTGCCGGTAACTTATACTGCTATGTCTGAGGGTGATGTTGATATTTTTCTTGGTAATTTGGATGCCGACGATGGAAGCTGATATCGCGCCGTGTAGAGAAGCGAAAACAGTTGATACGGTGCGAGCGAATCTTAAAGGTGCTAAATATACATTTGCAACTAATGCTGCAGGTGCCGCGTTAGGAATTAAGGATTTTGCTGATATTGCTCAACATGCCGATGCGCTCGAAAATTCAATTTACGGGATTGAACCCGGCAATGATGGAAATCGTTTGATTATTGAAATGATTGAACAAGATGTCTTTGGTCTTGGAACGGCTGGATTTAGAGTTTGTGAGAGCTCCGAACAAGGAATGCTCGCATAGGTAGTGTCTGTTAAAAAACCCCCCTTTTTTGACGCCCGCCCGAGACGAATGTGAATTTTTTTCATCGCAATATCAAATTTATTGGGGAATTTTACCGCATAATTGCCGATTACCCGATGTCCGGTGGCCTCATCAGGCCGACATTTCCGCTAAAATGACGTAGCAGACGGACTCCGCCTGTCCGGTCAGAAGACTGTTTTTTTTGAATTGATGATTAAGCAGCGCGACGTTGCTGGCGCTTCAGACGCTCTCGCTCCTTCTCACGAATAA
>JAPORV010000073.1 GCA_026710055.1 Aestuariivita sp. | reverse complement strand
CTTGGCTGAACATCGCTGAAATTGAGATTAATGTGCTCACGCGGCAATGCCTTGCACGACGCATTCCTGACCGGGAAACGATGGTTCGAGAAGTACGTGCCTGGCAGGATCACCGCAACGCGGCCCAACACTCCGTCAACTGGCGGTTCACAACCGACGGTGCCCGCATTAAACTCAAGTCCCTCTACCCATCAATACAATAAAAATGATATACTAGGATTAGAGTTAATTTTGAATAACTAAATTGTTCGTAAGTCTGCCACCCTACCACTGTCATATATTGACTAGTGCCAGCTTCACGTCAAATGGTCACCGTCTTTTATGATAAATTTCAAGAGGATGACGATAATTGCTTTGTTGTTTTGTCACTTTCTGGATATCAATTCAGTTGAATTTGCCACAACATAGTTATTGACATAAGCCTTCGCGTAATCATTTTTACAACGAATTGCAGTATCAAGACATTTCCTTCAAACGGGTTAAGGCATCATTTATTTTCTTCTCTTTTTCTTCGCGCTCCGCCAGATTGACGTGTGTTTGATTGATTACTTCTTCAGGAGCATTCGTTAAGAATTTCTGTTGGCTTAATCTATGTTTTAGGCTTTTAATTTCTTTTTGGAGTTTTTTATGTGCCTTGCTAAGTCGAGTTTCCTCAGCATTAAAGTCAATTAATTCAGCGAGAGGCAGGCCAAATTCCGCCCCTTCTGCGGGCAGAATCGCTGTTCCTTTTGGAAATTTAGTGACTTGTACCAATTCTTTTATTCTCGCCAATCGCTTGATAATTGTGGCATTGTTATCCCATATCTTTTGACTTCGTTTGTTCATTTTTCGTGCAAGGATCAGCACATAAATTCCGGCAGGCACAGACATTTGTACTCTGAGGGAACGAATTGATTCAATAAAATCAATTATCCAGTTCATTTCGTGATCTGCTTTGGTATCAATTAAGTCCCTCGATGAATAGTCGGGCCATTCAGCGTGTATAAGCATCTTTTTTCGCTTGCCTGATAATCCCCAAATTTCTTCTGTAATAAACGGCATAATTGGATGAAGAAGAATTAAACAGTGGTCCAATACCCATTTCATTGTCATTTGTGTTTCCAGTTTAGCTTTTTCCTGTTGTTGAAAGAGTGGTTTAGAGAATTCAACATACCAATCGCACACTTTTCCCCATACAAAGGCGTAAAGAATATTTGCGGCATCGTTGAATCGAAAAGTTTCTAATGCTGCATTTACTTCATCAAGAGTTTTAAACGTTTGGTTCATGATCCACTTGTTGAGCGTGTGGGATGGCTGAGGGAGTGTATTGGCAGTCACGTCAAATACGGCATTCAATTCTGCAAATTTGGCAAAATTCCATAATTTTGTTGTGAAATTTCGATATCCAATAAATCGACGTCTATCGAGTTTTAGCATCCCACCCAGTGACGCCATAGCCGAAGTTGTGAAACGAAGTGAATCGGTACCAAATTCTTCGATGACTTCCAGTGGATCAACAACGTTACCAAGTGATTTTGACATTTTTCTCCCATTTTCGTCCCTGACCAACCCGTGTAGATAGACTTTTTTGAATGGAATCTGATTAACAATTGACAATTGCATCATAATCATTCGGGCCACCCAAAAGAATAGAATGTCTTGCCCTGTAATGAGAACAGATGTTGGGAAGTATCGTTTGAATTCTTTGGTTTTGTTTGGCCAACCTAGGGTGCCGATAGGCCAGAGACCAGAAGAAAACCAAGTGTCAAGAACATCTGGATCGCGGAAAATAGGTACTGATGTACGGTTGCATGACTTCAATTCATTCATCGCCTTGATAAATGCTGTTTCATCATCAACGACTTCTATTTCAGTGTTCCATATGGAATGAAATGCCTGTATTGCTTCTTGTTCAGTTTCGGCACATCGATAATCATATTTATAGGTTTTCAATTCGTGAGAATAATGCGCGGCTATATTAAAACGATCTTGTAATGGCTTGCTGCTATTCTCAATCATATGCGGCCCGTACCACACTGGAATTTGATGTCCCCACCAAAGTTGACGCGAAATGCACCAGGGCTCTATATTTTCCAACCAGTGGAAGTAGGTTTTTTTGCCACTGTCTGGAAGAATTTCAATCTTGTCTGACTTGACTGCATTTAATGCGGCACTGACAATAGAAGATGTGTCCACGAACCATTGGTCAGTCAGCATAGGCTCAATAATGACATTTGATCGGTCGCCGTAGGGCTGCATGATTGGTTTTTCTTCGACTAAAGGTACTAATTTTTTTGATTTTTCGTCATTAGTACATAAGGCAGTTGTTCCGAGAATTGGATTGTCAGCAGTTGTCATCACTGCTAAACCTTCTTTGAAAATTTGTTCAACGATGCAACTGCGGGCTTCAAACCTGTCAAGTCCACGAAGATTATCTGGCACGAGGTTAATATTATCGATTTCTGCTTCGTTTAACGTTTGTTGGCCTTGTGAGATTGACATTGCGACTTTTGCGTGCTGTAGATATGAAGCCCCATCAGATCGCATTTTGCCGCTGGCATTCATGAGTCGGTAGCAAGGAATATCATTTCTCTTGGCTACTACGTAGTCGTTAAAGTCGTGGGCGCCTGTAATTTTCACGGCGCCTGATCCAAAATTTGGGTCGGGGTAGTCATCGGTAATGATCGGAATTAAGCGACGCGCTTCTTTGGGTCCAACGGGTATTTCGCATAATTTTCCAACAATTGGTGCATATCTTTCGTCACAGGGATGAACCGCAACTGCGCCATCGCCGAGCATAGTCTCAGGTCTTGTTGTCGCAATTGAAATGTAGTCGCGTTCTTCAGAAAAAATGACATGATTATTTTCATCTTTTTCGACATAAGTGTATGTTACGCCAGATTGAAGGGGATACTTAAAGTGCCACATGTAACCGCATGTTTCCACACTTACGACTTCAAGATCTGAGATTGCGGTTTCGAAGTGAGGATCCCAGTTGACTAATCTTTTGCCGCGATACACTAGACCTTTATTATACATTTCAACGAAAACTTTAATAACTGCATCGTGAAAATTACCCTCTTCGCCTGTAGGTGCCGATTGAGCCCCAGACATTGTAAAGGCTTCTCTTGACCAATCACATGATGCGCCAAGGCGCTTTAGTTGGCTGATGATTGTTGCTCTGGAGGTAATTTTTTGCTGCCAAACGCGTTGTTCGAAGGCTTTTCGTCCCATCGCGGTACGCGAAGGTTCCTTGTTTTTCGCCATTTCGCGTTCAGTGACCATTTGTGTGGCAATTCCGGCATGATCGGTACCTGGTTGCCAAAGGGTATCAAAGCCTCGCATACGGTGCCAACGGATGAGAATGTCTTGTAGTATATTATTAAATGCGTGACCCATATGAAGTGACCCCGTCACGTTAGGTGGTGGAATCATAATTGAATAAGTTTCGCTATTCGGCTTTGCGTTTGCACCAGCCTTAAAGGCATTAGCCGCTTCCCAAGCCTGATAGACTCGAGGTTCAGCTATTTTAGCATCGAATGTTTTATTCATCCTCATTGAGTTTGTCCCATATTTTTGATTGTTTCTTTAGCGAAAGAATGGTGCAAGGGAAATAGTGGCATTGAGTTTCGTTGAAAATGACGAATATATGAGAATATTGACGACAGTATGATTGATTGCGACAGGGGATCAAAAGAAAATAAGCGTTAACAATACCTAAAGTTCTCATAGTCATTTTACGTTTGGCTGTCATAATTATCTGATGCTTCTCTAGCAATTCCCGCTAGAATACTTTTTCTTTTATTTTCATACATTTAGGTAATTTAGAAAAGTTATTTTTCGTAAAATTTTTGCACCAAAATTGAGACTTTAATGTTATTTTTAGAACATTTTTTCTAGTTTTCTCAGAAACTTAGAGTTCGAATGACACTCGTTACTATTCACCCGAGTTAGCGGGAATTGCTGATGCTTCTCATTAGAATATTGATTTTAAATTTAGATGTCTTTACTTCCCAGTCTACAAAAAAGTTACGTTTGTACCATTTTTTTCAATTGTTGTTTTGTTTGAAGTAATTTTGCATTTTACATGATAGCGGTTTTGACTTGCGATTTACGTGATGAAGTGTCGTGCTCATCACTTTATTGCCGACTTTGTCCATAACGGTAACTTCGTTTTCGTTAAGTTGGATAAACGTTAATTGAACCAGTGCATGGCCTTAGTTCTTCCAAACTACCGGCAGAGTCGTCGGCCCTCGAAAAACCCACCCGCGCTCAACAGGGGGGTGATCTGGGTGCAACGTCAGATTAGGCAGACGGTCGAAGATCATGGGAAGGGCAATTTTGCCCACCATCTGCCGCGACGCCCATGTTCCTGCACAAAAATGCGGACCTGCGCCAAAGCCCAGATGCTGTATGCGTGGGCGATGAATATTGAAGGTGTGAGGATTCTCAAAACGAGCCGGATCCCGGTTCGCGGCGCTAATGCATAGGCCTACCTGATCCTCTGCACGTAGCATGGTGTCGCCCAGCACGGTATCTTCCGTTACACGTCGAACATACATGCCGATAGGCGAAACCCACCGGATAGCCTCCTCAAACGCATTGGCATAAAGCTCTTGGTCTGAAAGAACGGCGTCTAGCTGGTGAGGGGTTGTTAGCAGGCCCAGCACTGTGGTTAGGATCGAATCGCGCGGTTCATTTAAACCGCCACCGATGATTACTTTGGTGTTGGCTCGAATCTGCTCAAGGCTTTGCGTGTGTTTGGCATGAGTCATTGATGATAGGATGCTCGGGTTTGTCTCTTTGCGGTGCGTCTCAATCACTGCTTCAATAGCGTCGTCAATTGCTTCTGACGCCGCTGCCGCCCTGCTTGAAATCTCTGTGTCACCTTGGTAGTTTCCGACCCCATCCATCAGTGCTTGTGACCACCAAGCGATGTCCTGCCAAGCGACATCTTTAAAACCTAGAAGTTCAATCAAGCACTGTGACGCCATGGGCGCGGCATAGCTTTGAAAAAGATCAGTCTCATTCTCTCCCTCTAAGGTGTCGAGCAGATTAGCACAGATCGCTTGAAATCGTGGCCCCCAGTATTTCTTGACGACGTCGGCGCGAAATGATGGTTCAATCGAGTTCCGTTCTAACTTATGTGCCTCCCCATCCTTGCGTAAAAGTGAATGGCCCATAACCTTGTTCACTAGGGAGTTTGGATTGGTTGAGGCAAAAACCTCATGGTTGCGCTCTGCACGAATGATATCGTCAAACCGCGTAACGAGATGGAGTCGAGCGCTGCTAACCCATACGGCAGACCCTAGCTTCCTGATCCGGTCAAAGGTCGGGTAGGGATCGGCGGTCAATTCTGCAATAGTAATTTCGGTGGAAGTTGGGGTGGATGGCATGGCTGTCTTTCGGAATACAGCTGATTGAATGGTTTTAAACATACACATTATTTTAAATTTGACAATCCAATGAAATATACAATATCGAAAATATCGATATAGTATATACTGCTATGACGCTGCCCAATACTTTCTCCAAGGTGAACTTCGCCACGTTCCGGATGTTACTCTATATCCCATGATTACGGCTCCTTTGCAGTTGCGGCAAATCGGCTTGAGATCACACAATCCATCGTTAATTACGCCATCGTGCGACTAGCAAGGTATTCGACGATTTGCTTTTTGTTGGCTAAGGGGTTGTGATCGTCCCGACCTTACTGCCTGTGTGCCTAGGCAATTTGCTGATGCGCTGGGCCTCATGTTGGCACACCTTCACTGCTTCCCCTGCAAATTGATCTCTTCTGAACCGCCTTTACCCATCAATCCCGTCTCCATAGTTGAATCAGAGGGCTTTGGGTAGACAATGTAGATTTTAAACTACATCAATAAGAGAGTTAATCAAAGAACGTTATCGGTTAAAGACCTTTTATGAGAAACGGTATTAAGTTGTTGAAGAAATGGGATGTGTCAAGATGTAGCGGAGGCAATGTACCGAGCTATTTTGAGCTATTCTTGAGGGCAAGATGCAAAACACCCAAATAAAAGCACGTTATCGCGTGTTGATTTCAAGAACAGGTAGTGTGGACTTGGAACGTACTCGTGTTAAGAAAACCTAGTGCGCCTAGCCGAGCAAAGTCAGCAATTGGTAAGACTTATCTGACGTGCCAATGATCGGCAGCAGCAACTGTAATATGAGGAAATATGATAATTTTGTCACCTTCCACGAAACACAGCATTTGTCACAAGACTTGATTATTGTCAACAAATTGCTGATCTTGCTTTTATTAGTATAGACAGGTTTAGCGCAGAGGAATTAAGAAACGCTATGGCCTCAGTTCAAGACTTTAGTTTAACATCTGGTGCGCTGGATGTTTAATTTTAAAACGGCCTTGTTCCAATTAATCAAGTCATCATCCAAACCGTTGGCTGGGCGCAAACCACTAGACTGTATCTGCAAACAGATTTGCTCAAAGACTCTAACGAATAATCAGTCAATAATATTTCATTTATTAAGTTGAATAAGGGAGAAAATAATGGAATTCAAGATAGTTTATCAGAAATGTGTTCGATTAGCGGCTATTGGTGCCGTCATTGCTTTCACATCTGTAGCCACCGCTAATGCCGATGGACACACTAATCAAGAATTAAATCAAGGACTTGCTGACTTGGTACCTCAAGTTTTTAAGGATGCGGGCGTCATTTACGCCGCTGGTGCTTTTGACAACCCACCTTCAATCTTCGCAGATTTGAATGATCCCAATCAAGCTAAAGGTATTGCACCTGAGCTAGGTGAAGCTATTTCACCAATTATTGGCGTTCCGATTGAGTTCCGCAATACCCAATGGCCAGGCCAACTTCCTGGTCTTGATGCAGGGACTTTCGGGCTTGTCTGGGGTCAACTTTCTGTGACTGCTGAGCGTGAGAGAAGCGTCCTGGACTTGATTCCATGGTATCAATCCAGCCTCGCTTTGATGGTGAAAGAAGGAAATCCAAAAAACATCAGCGATTGGGCCAGCATGTGCGGCACCAGCGTGGGTGTCGCCATCGGATCCATCTATATAAAGGTGATTGAGAACGCGAGCGATGTTTATTGCGCGGCCGATGGTAAACCAGCGATTACCACAAGTGAATTCCAAGGTAGTGAAGTTCCCGCACTCCAAGCTGGTCAGGTAGATGCGGTTATGGATACAATCACGGTAATGGCGCAGATGGCAGCCAGCATTGATGGGATTGAATCCGTCGCCCTTCCACCGGAGCAGTCGTTTGCATTCTTCCCTGGCCTTGCTGGTATCGGAATCAGCAAAGAGCATCCTGGTCTGTCCATGGCCATCGCTGGTGCGCTTGTGATTCTCTATGAGAACGGAACTTGGCAGGCGATTGCAGATGCCAATGGCGCGGGCGGTGACGTTCCCACGCGCGATCTAGTCAAGGTGAATGCTCTAACCGATACGCCAGCTGGTGAGATGGCAAACTAAGCGTCACATTCAGGTATGATCTCAAGGCCGGGTGTGTGCTCGGCCTTGATGTGAAGACTAAATAATAAGGGCTTATCTACTTTACTTGACACAGGACAATTCTCCCCACAGGAGGATGGCGATATGGATAATCAACCTTGTATCACCTCCGATTTACCCATCTTTCATGCTGATTGAGGTTGTTTGGCCAACACGATTTCATCTTTGTTAAGTATTGTAGATAAGCCCCAAATAATAGGAGGCAGATACATGACAACGATTGTTGAGACAGGCTTTTCCCACGCACGTCAGGATATCAACGTAGGGTCCATGCGAGTCATTCCGGTAAAACGCTGGGGTCGTGTCGCAACATCTGTCATTGTCGCCCTGCTGATTCTACAGATGACGTATTCTCTGGCCATAAATCCTTTTATCGACTGGGGTATAGTTGCTGATTTCATTTTTAGTCCTGCTATCCTTCGCGGTCTTTGGTCGACTATGGAAATCTCAATGATTTCTGTGGTCTTGTCGCTTGTAATCTCGGTAATCATAGCGGTTATGCGTATGTCTGAGAGCAGGATTCTCCAAGCTGTCGCATTCGGTTATGTCTTCTTCTTCCGTGGCATCCCCTTGATTGTTCTACTGATCTTCGTGGGCAACATCGGCCTTTTTATCCGCACGATCACAATCGGCATCCCATTTACTGACATTGTCTTTTACTCGGTGCCATCTAATGAAGTCTTCACACCATTTGTAGCCTCCATCATTGGTCTTTCCCTCGTTGCATCAGCTTATATGAGTGAGATTGTTCGTGGGGGGCTTCTTTCTATTGATAGGGGACAAACTCAGGCAGCAAAGGCTCTAGGAATGTCGAGCGGTCAGTCTTTGCGCTATATCCTTCTGCCACAAGCTATGCGCGTGATAGTGCCCCCGCTTGGAAATGAATTTATTACGACAATCAAGATGTCAGCTCTTGTGTCAGTCATCGCAGGTGGTGATCTCCTGACGGTCGCTCAATCGATATCGGGCGTGAATTATCGCACCATTGAGCTGTTGATTGTCGCGACGATCTGGTATCTTGTGGTGGTCGCAATCAGTTCAGTTATCCAACGACACGTTGAAGACGCAATTGCAGAGCGGTAATGTTGTGATGATACAAACACGTCCGCTAGCAAGCTCTGATGACTTCATATATATTCACGCTGTTTCAAAGTTTTATAGCGATGTACAAGTCCTCTTTGATATCAACCTATCCGTCAAAAAGGGTGAAACCGTTTGCCTTATCGGTCCGTCCGGCTCTGGCAAAAGCACTCTGCTCCGTTGTGTCAATTATCTGGAGACGATTAATGCCGGTCAAATTTGGGTCAAAGATCACTTGGTGGGGTATCGGCTTACGAATGGAGAGTTATACGAACTAAGAGAAAAAGAAGCCTGCCATCAACGCCTTGACATTGGAATGGTGTTTCAGAACTTCAATTTATTCCCACACATGACGGCCACCGAGAACATCACTTTGTCACCTATCATTAATAAGGGGGTACCAAAGGCTGAGGCTGTCGAAATAGCATATAGCCTGCTCAATAGAGTTGGGCTCAAGGGTAAGGAAAATTTCTACCCTTCGCAACTGTCGGGTGGTCAGCAACAGCGAGTGGCGATCGCTCGAGCATTGGCTATGAAACCAGATGTGATGCTGTTTGATGAACCCACAAGTGCTCTCGACCCAGAGTTGGTGGGCGAGGTCCTGGCTGTGATTAAAGATCTGGCACAATCGAGTGATATGACGATGATGGTGGTCACCCATGAAATGGGCTTCGCGCGTGAAGTTGCGGACCGTGTCTGTTTTATGGATCAGGGCTGTATCGTTGAAGTCGGACCGCCGGAACAAGTCTTAGGGAGCCCCAAACAGAGCCGTACTAAAGCTTTTTTAAAAGCTGTAATCTAATCTTGCAACCCGGGCATTTTCCGCAACGTGTGTGTTAAAGTTGTTCTAACCTGTATGTATGGTTCAGTGTTTGTAGATTATTTCTCTTATGCGATGAGGCCGCTGGATGTTACAAAATTATGGCGTACTTTTTCGCGTTACAGCAGTAGTCATGCTTATGCATGCTTAAAAACCTATTTTTGGTCAATTCTATGATTTTAATTGGCATTTCCCAAAAAAAATCAAATTCTAATCGTTATTCCTTATTAAATGCCATGTCGCACACGATATTCGGTTCAACAAATATCGAATTTCATCATATATAGTGTCTGTAAAAAAACCCTAAATTCGATATTAAAACGCTGAAAAAGTTGACTCTTTTGTCATTTTTCTCTGGCGAAGATTGCGGGTATTTGATACAATATCAACAATTATAACCAAGATTTGCCCCAAATCAGCAAATCTTCGCCAGAATCTCTCAAAAGAAAGGTCACATTATGCGCACATCCTTCGCCATACAACCCCTTCTTGGCAAT
>JAPORV010000306.1 GCA_026710055.1 Aestuariivita sp. | reverse complement strand
ACTTCGGTATCATCGCGGGAGGTAGGGTCGAAGGTGAGCTGACGGGTGGCGGTACCTGCCTTGTAATGAAGATGGTCAAAAAGATCCAAAAAGCGTTCAGGTGCCGTTTGATAGACGCTAGCCTGCAATCCTGTATTGAGCTCAATCACATCAAGTCGCACCCGTAAATTTTGTGCAATATCATGGAGCTCATTATACTTTCCACCAAAGCTCAGTCGCACCACTGGATGGGTGACCGACTAATCCCAGTAATCCTGAATTTCCAACCTTCAGAACAATATCTCTTATCTCGCAAACAATGTCTTGATCGTATCCACTTGTGAACTCTTGCCAACCCGGCGGGGCCGAGAAAGAAACCAATGATCGCCAGACTAAGTTAGATTTCCGATCAACGAGGTCTTGTCAACGTAATTGCTGTTGATATTCCGCAGTCGGCCAAAATCCTGGATGCCGATGAACAGGCATTGGCGGGTCATAGGCGATTTCTAGAAAGGAAGCTATAAAGACGGATGTTTTCTGATTATCACTGATCTCGAATACGTGCAAATAATAGGCATTTAAAATCAATTCTAAACGCACAATCTTTTCAGACTTTACTTTTTACGTGACTAAATTTTCTACGATATTCTGTAAGTCATTATAACTCGGCAAGAGGGCATCAGGATTGAGCGCTGCCATTTCCTCTCCTGATGGACCAAACGTTACGAGAATAGATGGTAAATTAGCTGCCCGTGCGGTATCTCGGTCAGTAATGCTGTCTCCGACAAGACATGCACGCTTCGCATTCCCACCAGCGCGCTCAATAGCGGCATATAACGGCGCGGGGTCCGGTTTAGCTACTGCCAAGGTATCTGCACCGACTAAAGAACTAAAATAATCGCGAACACCCAAACGCTTAATTAACTGCTCTGCAAGAGCCTCTGGTTTATTTGTACATATTCCAACAACAAAAGCATTATTTCGTAACTTTTCTATCGCTTCTATCACACCTGGATAAAGCACGGTATATTTGTCAATTGACGTAGCATAAGCACTTAATAATTGTGGATAAAGACGCATCACTTCAGCTTCGTCATAGCAGCCGCCGCGCTTTAAACCATGCCGAAGCATCATTCGGCCGCCGCGAAGCGCAATCCCAGAATCTTTTGGAAAGTGCAATAAATCTCCTAAACCAATTTCTCGAAAACAAAAATTAGCAGCCGCAATTAAATCACCACTCGTATCTGCAAGTGTTCCATCTAAATCAAAAATAACCGTACGCATTGTTCCTCCAAAATCGGCACTAATTCGCTATCAAGTATTGCAAATCGCAACTCGAATTGATGTGTGTTACTGTTGCACAAAGTAATTTGGCAGCTAAAAGACTAAATCAAAAATACAATGAGAAAAACCATATGAGCATTGCTTTCGTCATATTAGCCGCCGGAAAAGGCACGCGGATGCAATCCGACTTGCCAAAAGCCCTGCACCAACTAGGTGGAGCATCTCTTCTTCATCATACTATTCGCTCTGGACAAGATCTCAATCCTAACCGTACGATAGTTGTGGCAAGCAATCAAGACTCAGAACAAATTAAGCAGGAAGCAAATAAGATTAACACTGCTATCGAGGTTATTACTCAAGAACATCAATACGGCACAGCCCACGCCGTTAGCGTTACCAAAGCGGCGTTAGCCGACTTTAAAGGCAATGTCATTATTCTATACGCCGATACACCATTAATAACGAGCCAATCGCTAAAGGCAATGATTAACTCTCGCTCAAAGTATGACATCATTGTCCTGGGATTTGAAGCGCAAGAACCAACTGGATACGGCCGACTTGTCATGTCTGGCACTACACTTGATCACATCGTTGAAGAGAAAGAGGCAAATGACCCGGAACGGGCCATTACATTATGTAATAGTGGTTTGTTAGCTTGCGATAGAAAAGTACTTTTTGATCTCATCAACAAAGTCAACAATAATAATGCCACCAAAGAGTATTACTTGACAGACATTGTGGCACTCGCAAAGTCAAGTGGACTTTCATCAACCGCAGTCATTTGCAACCCGGAAGAAACACTTGGAATTAACACGCGCGAAGAATTAGCTACTGCTGAAAGTATGTTTCAATCAAAAAAACGAATTGAAGTCCTGAAAAAAGGCGTAACGCTCATCGCGCCCGAAACAGTCTTTTTTTCTTTTGATACAGATATTAAACAAGATGTGACTATTGAACCCAATGTTGTATTTGGTCCCGGTGTCACTATTCAGTCAGGGGCAGTCATTCGATCGTTCTCTCACTTGGAAGGTGCTAACATTGGTTCAGGTTGCGTTGTGGGCCCGTTCGCACGTATACGGCCTGATACTATTTTGGAAGAGTATGCCAAAATCGGTAATTTTGTCGAAGTAAAAGCGGCACAAATATCGAAAGACGCCAAAATTAATCATTTATCTTACATAGGGGATACTGCGGTTGGTGAAGCCACAAACATTGGCGCCGGAAGCATAACTTGCAATTTTGATAGCGTGATGAAACACCGTACTACCATTGGCGCCAATGCCTTCATTGGCTCAAACACAATCATTGTTGCTCCAGTCACTATTGGAGATGGTGCAATCACTGCATCAGGGACAATTGTAACGAAAGATGTAATGCCAAAAGACTTAGTAATAAGTCGATCAAAAATAACAGTTCGGCATTCTGGTGCAGAAAGATTAAGAGATATATTGAAATTAAGAGCTAAAGCTAAGCGCGAATAAGTAAAGTCAGACGAATGTGCGGAATAATTGGTGTCTTAAGCAACCACGAAGTAGCTCCCATTCTTGTTGAGTCCCTAAAAAGAATCGAATATCGGGGCTACGACAGTGCTGGACTCGCAACAGTCAATAATGGATATCTTGATTGTCGACGCGCCGCTGGAAAACTCGTCAATCTATCAGATTTGCTGGTACATGACCCATTACCTGGGAAAACTGGCATTGGACATACACGTTGGGCTACGCACGGGCAACCAACGCTGAACAACGCTCATCCGCACCATTTTGGTAAAGTTGCCGTCGTACACAACGGAATTATCGAAAACTATCTTGAAATCCGAGCAGAAATGGCAGTTCACGGATTTGACTGCACGACAGACACAGACACTGAAACGATCGCAATGTTAGCCCATTACTATATGATGCAAACCAATAATCCAACAAATGCCGCTCTTTCTGCGATAAACCAGCTAAAGGGCGCTTTTGCACTGGCTTTTCTTTTTGAAGATAACGATGACTTGATAATCGCCACTCGTAGAGGGTCACCGCTCGCCATCGGATACGGCGATACAGAAATGTATGTTGGTTCCGATGCCCTTGCGCTCGCCCCATTAACTAAACGACTAACTTACCTTGAAGACGGTGATTGCGCAGTCGTTAACAAAACTGGCGCAGAAATACTTGGTTTAGGAAAAATCTCGGTCAAACGTTCCATTAAGGTTGTAAGCCACCAGACTACTCATCCTGACAAGCAAGGTTACAAGCATTTTATGGAAAAAGAAATTGCCGAACAACCAAGCGTCATTGATGTCGCGATAAAAAACTATCTGACAGCAGACTGCACTCTGGAAACTTCATCAATAAACATTAACTTTCGCAGGTTTGACCACGTTATTCTGGTTGCATGCGGCACTGCGCATTATGCATGTATGGTTGCAAAATACTGGTTTGAAAGCCTAGCTCAATTACCCGTTGAAGTGGATATTGCATCGGAATTTCGGTACCGAGAACCACCTATCCCTGATAAAACATTGACTATTTTTGTTAGTCAATCAGGCGAAACAGCTGACACATTGGAAGCATTGCGGTATTGTCAGACTCGCGCAAAACAAATTGTATCAATTGTTAATGTCACCGAGAGCTCTATTGCAAGAGAAAGTGATGTAATACTACCAATCTATGCTGGTGTTGAAATTGGTGTTGCATCAACAAAAGCTTTTTCCTGCCAACTCACAGTGTTGCTTATTCTCGCTTTACAAGCCGCTATTGAAAAAGACGAATTGAGCGATAAAATCATGAATCAATATCTCGCTTCACTCAAAAACCTACCTAAAGTTCTTAGCAGTGCAATTGCAAAAACCGAGCAAATTCGACATGTGGCAACACAACTCAGCCAAGCGAGAGATGTACTATTCCTTGGACGGGGGGTAATGTATCCTCTTGCATTAGAAGGCGCATTAAAATTAAAGGAAATCAGCTACATACATGCTGAAGGTTACGCATCTGGTGAACTAAAACACGGCCCAATTGCACTCATTGATAGCCACATACCAGTTGTCATGCTCGCACCTCCAAGTCCCATATTCCCCAAAGCGATATCGAATATGCAAGAGGTTCTGGCAAGAAAAGGTAAAGTTATTTTGATTTCAGATGCTTATGGCATTAAAGAAGCAGGTTATAAAATTTATGCTTCAATTGAGATGCCAGAAGTTTCATCTGTTCTTGCGCCGATATTGTATTCGATTCCTGTTCAACTGCTTGCTTATTTCACCGCAGTTCTGAAAGGAACTGATGTGGATCAACCACGAAATTTAGCAAAATCAGTGACTGTTGAGTAGCCATGTTGATTAAAACATTTCTTGATGAACTGAAAAAAGCCGCTGACCCAGAGCGTGCGATTCAAATGGCAAAGTACCACAAGGTTAAGCGAACTTATCTTGGCCTTAGCAATGGGCAGTTAAATGACTTTGCAAAAGTTTGGAGAAAAGATCTTACTGTCACGGATCGCGTTATACTCGCTGATCAGTTATGGAAAACAGACATTTATGAAGCACGCCTCGCTGCTGCGAAATTGTTAACACAAGCACGAATTAACCCCGATCACAAAGTATGGAAAATGATTTGTTCTTGGGCATCTAGTTTTGACAGTTGGGCAATTGCCGATCATGCTTGCATGGCCGGTCACAAAAGGATTATTGCCGATCCTGCAAGGATTGACGACATCGCAGATTGGGCACTTTCAGAACATATGTGGATGCGCCGTGCTGCTCTGGTCATTACTTTACCCTGGGCGCGAGAGAAACAACTAAGTTCGGTCGACATTGCCAGACGGGAACGGATTTTGGATTGGGCGGAGTCTTATGTCGAAGATCACGAATGGTTCATTCAAAAGGCAATTGCCTGGTGGCTGCGTGATTTGTCCAAACGAGATCCGAAGCGTGTTGCGACTTTTCTACAATCCAACGCTTCGCGTATGAAGCCGTTTGCACGAAAAGAAGCATCAAAGTACCTTGATTAAATTCTTTGTGGCGATTAATTTCCGGTAAATTCACTTATACCTTTTGCGAAATATCAGTATACTACCAGTCTCACTTGCGAAACAAGCTATACCCCATTACCCTAATACCATGATACAATCTCGCTTAATTGATCCATTTTCCCGCACAATTAACTATTTGCGGGTGTCAGTAACCGACAGGTGCGATTTTCGATGCGTTTATTGCATGTCAGAAAATATGACTTTTCTTCCCAAAAAAGACCTCTTGGCATTAGAAGAACTGGATCGGTTATGTACAACATTCATCCGATTAGGAGTACAGAAGTTACGTATAACCGGGGGCGAACCTTTGGTGCGCAAGAATATACTTGAGTTTTTTCGCTCCATGACACGACATCTTGAGACTGGAATGCTCAATGAATTGACCTTAACCACGAATGGATCGCAACTTGCTCGCTTTGCGAAGGATTTATTCGACGCAGGTGTGAGACGCGTCAATATATCACTTGATACGTTGAATGACATTAAATTTGCCAAGATCACACGTTGGGGTCGCTTAAACCAAGTATTAGAAGGTATAGATACTGCACAGGCCCAAGGCTTGAAAATCAAAATTAACGCCGTTGCTCTCAAAGGCGTTAATGATGATGAGTTATTTTTATTGACAGAGTGGTGTGCTGATCGTGACATGACCCTTACGTGGATTGAAGTCATGCCAATGGGCGATATCGGAAATGAACAACGCCTTAGTCAATATTGGTCTCTTAAAGATGTTCGATCATTATATAAAAAACACTACACAGTCACTGATCTCATCGAACGCACTGGCGGTCCCGCTCGCTATATTCGCCTAGAAGAAACTGGACAAAAAATTGGATTTATCACGCCTCTCAGCCATAATTTCTGTGAGAGTTGCAATCGCGTTCGGGTGACGTGCACCGGCGAACTCTATATGTGCCTTGGACAGGAAGACATGGTAGATCTACGCAAACCACTACGTGATTTTCCCAACACAAACATCCCGCTGGAAGATGCCATTCGTCTTGCAATTGATCAAAAACCAAAAGGCCATGATTTTGACTATTCTCGGCAGCGCCTAGATGGACAAATGGCAAGACACATGAGTCACACAGGCGGGTAATGAGTGACTCTGGGCTTTCGCCCACCCTTTTATATCGCACCTATCGCGCAGCTACTAGGATTTTTTCTCCTGCTTTTGGATATATTGCCACTCGTAAGCTACAAAAGCAGCTCGTGCCAAGCTCACGAATTAGGGAAAGACTTGGTCGCACCAGCGCCAAACGTCCATCGGGTATAATTATATGGTTTCACTGTGCGAGCATTGGTGAGAGTTTATCAGTGTTGCCACTTATTGAACAACTTCAAAAGCATCGTCCTAAACTAAATTTCTTAATTACTTCTGGGACTGCATCATCCGCGAAGGTTTTAAAACACCGATTACCAAAGAATTGTCAACATCAGTTTGCGCCAATCGATACACCAAAAGCAATGTCTTTATTTCTTGAGCATTGGCGTCCGAGTGCTGGGATATTCGTTGAAAGTGAAATTTGGCCAAATAGCCTCATTATGGCAAATAATACAGGCGCAAAATTAGCATTAATTAATGCTCGTTTGTCGGAAAGATCCTTGCAGGGTTGGCAAAGATTCCCTCAAACTAGCGCTTACATATTTGATAAATTTGAAATGATTCTTACGCAAAACGCATTTATTGAAAAAGGTCTTAGACGCATAAAGGCTCCTCAAGACCGTGTGTATCGCGGCCTAAACCTTAAAGCAATTGCGAAACCTCTTGATGTGGATTATACAGAACGAAAATTGCTTCATCATCAATTGAAAGATCGATTACTTTGGGTTGCAAGTTCTACGCATCAAGGCGAAGAGGAAATAATCCTTAAGGCGCAAATTGAATTGTTACAACATCTTAAAGATATTTGCCTTATTCTTGTACCGCGGCACCCAGAAAGACGTGAGGAAATCATTTTATTACTTGAAGACTCGGAACTCGAATATTCTGTCCGAAGCTTATCACAGAGAATTACGCGTAATACACAAATTTACTTAGCGGATACCTTTGGGGAAATGGGTCTTTGGTATTCGCTCGCAAAAGTTATTTTTATTGGCGGTTCTTTATTGGAGAGTTATGGTGGCCATAATCCTTATGAACCTGCTAATTTTGCGACAGCGATTCTAACAGGGCCTAATCGGACAAATTTCAGTGAGACTTATGACCTGTTAATTGATCGTGGGGGTGTGATTCAAGTGAATTCCGCCAAGAGTTTAGCAAAAAATGTAAATTACTTACTATCGAATCCACAAAAAACAGCAGAAATTGGCGCTGTGGCGGAAAGCTTCGCTAAAGATGGTAGAGAATGGTTAAGCAAGATTACTTCTGATGTCTTGAGTATCATTGAAAAAGGTACCAGTTAAAATCCATTATGTCTCAATCGTTCTGACCTCATTATGATTGATCAAAAGCATGTGTTTGTCTTCAAGTTTAAGATGGTTGAGGATATGCAAGATAAACTCAATCAAATATGTAGACGGTAGTATGCAGATACATATGAAAAATATACGCAATCCATACACTGATTTCGACAGCTTATGGTGCTTGGTTGCCGACAAATTCTTGAAATTAAAGGCGTGTTATTTCGCTAATTTTATGTTGAACTATTTCTGAATTCATCCTTACAGACAACTTATCTCCATTTAAATGGAATTTAGCGTTGACAATCGGTCAACACAAAAAATATCAGATAATTATTCAGGTACTAAATATAGTAATTTCAATATCCTGTATACCACATTGAGCTATTATATCTGTTTATTCTCACTTGTTCTCGTGCAGAAATTCAACTTAAAGAAATTAGGCATCTACATACTGCATATCAGTATAAATTAGGTGATATATATAGACTAATTCATACCTGAATAGTTACAATACTAGATTTATTTTTTGACTACTTTATAAAAACTGATCTAATGATATTTTCATTCATACTAAATTAACCACTATGTTGAAAAATGAAGAAAAAAAAACGAGTAAACTAAAGAAAATCGGAGAATGGCTTCAATTTACTTTATTTTTTATTGTACTGAAACTCCTCTCCCTACTCCCGTACAGAACTCGTGTTTCAACATTTGGATGGCTAACAGAACATCTCATTGGGCCTATCGTAGGCTGGAGACGACGCATTAAAGAAAACTTTGCCTATATTTTTCCATCTCTACCACAAACTACAGTACAATTAAATTCACGCAAAACTGAAAATAATATTGGTAGATTTCTGATTGAGATATTTTCACCGACTGATCTAAGAAGACAAGCAACTTTAGCAGTATTCAAGGGTCCAGGTTTAGAGCATCTTCGGGAGGCTCAAAACCGTGGCAAGCCAGTAATTATTGTATCAGGACATTTTGGTAACTACGATATGCTCCGCGCTGGGCTCATTGTTCGAGGTTTTGATACTGGAGCGCTTTATCGTCCGATGAACAATAAAAAATTTAATGATATCTACGAAAGGGCAATAAAAAAAATTGGTACACCTTTATTCCGGCGTGGTAGAAAAGGTATGACTGCGATGATAAAACACTTACGTTCTGGAAAGGTACTTGCCGTTCTCATTGATCAACATATGGATCACGGCATTCCATTGGAGTTTTTTGACAAGCCTGCTCTTACATCTACATCAAGCGCGGAAATGGCTTTAAAATACAATAGCTTATTAATTCCTGCGTATGCAATCAGGCAGAAAAATGGGATTGATTTTCACGTCATTTTTGAAAACCCAATAGTACCTTCAACGCCTGAAGCGATGACGCAGCAATTAAATGATAGTCTTGAAAAGCGGGTGAGAGAGCACATGGATCAGTGGCTATGGACACATAGAAGATGGAAAATGAAACAACGGATTGGATCAGTAAATGACTGATTTCACATACGTAGCGCTCGACGGTTAAAATACATACCAAAACAAAAAATGAAGATGAATAAACTAAAAGTTTTTAAAAGTATTGTAAATCGAAGACCATTTAAGTGTAAAAAATGTAAGCTTCTGATTACCGGCTGCTGAAGATGTTTACAAAATTTTTTGTAACTACACGGCCCGTAGACTAGCTGGACTTTTTGCTATGTAACAGTCAAACTTTTATTACTACTGATATTCCGTCGTGATGTCATCAATACTGCTTAACGATCTGTGACACGGGTCGATCAGCATTTTCTTTATACAGAACACTTCGAAAATCCCTCTAACGAAGGACAAGTAGTTACCACTAATTTGTTACAAATTTTTCTCATAATCCGGCGAGATATTTGATTAATTTCAATCATGATGATTTCTAAAAATGGGTATTTAGTGTCTGTTAAAAACCCCCCCCCCTTTTCTGGCGACTGCCAAGAGAAAAATATGAATATTTTTCATCGCAATATCAAATTTATTGGGGAATTTTACCGCACAACTGCTAATTAGTGTCTGTAAAAAAACCTAAAGATCAGTATTAAAACACTGAATAACTTGACTCTTTTTTCGTTTTTCTCTGGCGAAGATTGTGGGTATTGGGGACAATATCAGCAATTTCACCCAAGATTTGCCCCAAATCAGCAAATCTTCACCAGAATCTCTCGAAAGAAAA
>JAPORV010000407.1 GCA_026710055.1 Aestuariivita sp. | reverse complement strand
CACCGCAACGCCGCCCAACACTCCGTCAACTGGCGGTTCACAACCGACGGTGCCTGCATCAAACTCAAGTCCCTATACCCATCAATATAATAAAGTTAATTTATTAGTTTGATGCCAGACTTTGTGTTTGTTTGAAATGTATACTTAAAAATAAAGAGCTAGAGCGGTGTAAGTGAAGATCGCGCTTCTTAGCGCAATTTGTCAACTCTTTAAAATTGCTTCTGACTTGACAGGCGGAATCTGTCTGCCTATGGCTCTGGTGAGGATTTGATCCTTTTGTATAGAAGATGACATTGCAACGCGGAATTTGATGTGAATTTACAATATCGACTTTTGAGATAATAATTTCGTTGAGGCTTTTGGAGTTCGTCAGAAAGTGACGGATTTTCAAAGACACTAACAAGTTTAGACGTGACAAAAAATATCATAAATCGAATTAAAAAGGAGTTAAACGTTTGATATTCCTGGCAGAATTATCCTAGGGAAATTTCAAGAAAGCCACCGATTGGAAAGCATGGAATTGATTTGCGAATGGAAAAGATAACACAGTAGATTTAAATTAATTTTCTCGAAAAACAATACAGTTTTACTTAATAATCAGATCTTGGAATTGAGTTGGCTTTTTGGAAATTTTATGTTAAAAGAATCTAAATCGTTCAATGAATTTCTTTATTAAATGCTTCAGATGAGAAAGAGCGTTATTGACAATTTTAGTCAAGCATAAACAAGAACAGTTTTTGAGTAAAAATATAAATAGAAAAACTAAGGTTCGATTAAAAAGAAAATGGAGAACATGACATGAAATTAAAGGTTTCAAAGCATAACGATGTAACAATTTCAGAGGTTGCTGGTCGAATTGATGGAACGACAGCACGTGACTTTGAGGAACAAGTGACCGCAACTATTCAAGAAAAAGGCGGACCATTAGTTTGCGATCTAGCCGGTGTAACTTACATCAGTAGTGCTGGATTGCGATCAATTTTGGTTGTTGCCAAGCGCCTTGCAAAAGAAGGTAATTTTTTTACTGTCTGCGGACATACGGGCACGGTTGCAGAAGTATTCCGAATTTCAGGTTTTGAGAAAATAATCCCTATGCACAAAACCCGAGATGAGGCCTTGGCCGCAGCAGAGGCTTGAATTTCTGGAGAATGAATGATGAAAGAAACGAGCCATTTGGATGTCGTGGCCGATGCTGAAAATTTAGAAAAGCTCGTTGATTGGATTGCATCGTTTTGTTTGTCTCACTCACCTGCGGCAGAATTCGAATTTCAAATTAACTTGTGTGTCGAAGAGTTATTTCTCAATGTCGTTCATCATACAAAGGATTCGGTTAA
Source organism: Aestuariivita sp. (assembly GCA_026710055.1). GTDB lineage: Bacteria > Pseudomonadota > Alphaproteobacteria > Rhodobacterales > Rhodobacteraceae > JAPORY01. The sequence goes on along the minus strand of JAPORV010000407.1, from coordinate 8,560 downwards.
AAGTAATGCGTTAGTTCATTTTAGTTTGTGGCCTCAAACTGAAGGTGTTGTTTTGGTCGTGGAAGATACAGGTGCGCAATTTAACCCCTTGACCGACGCTCCAGAACCAGATATAAATTTATCAATTGAAGATCGGCCTATTGGTGGTTTGGGATTAAAATTAATTAAAGAGATGTCAAATAAAACGTCATATCAACGAGTAAATGACATGAATCGTTTGATGTTGGTTTTTGGGCATGGGCCCTTGTTAGAGAATTAGATAGGAGTTCGACTGTAGAATTGTTTTAATCAATTTTTACCTATGACAAGGCATTTTTAATCTTATGGATGTGTCGCGTCCTTGAATTAAGGCATGTATTTTCGAAATTATTCATCCGGGATGAAGTACTTTTACGGGATATCAATGCGAGGTTCAGACCCCGTGAGTGGAAAGATAACATCTGGCTTCTTCCAACAAGATGAGTTATACAGAAAATCGGGTAAATGAGAAGCGTCAGTGAATCGGGCTTTTTTGCCGCGATTTTTTTGGTTTAAGGCAGGAAAAAATGCAGGCGATGTCAATTAATAAATATATTTGAAATTTATTTTCAAATCAGTTAAACTAAATAAAATGTAACTATTCAGGTAATAAATATAGTAATTCCGATATCTTGATATACCACATTGAGTTATTTTATTTGTTTATGCTTAATTGTTCTTGTATAGAAATTCAACTTAACGAAATAAGGCATCTACATACTGCATATCATTATAAATTAAGCACTGTATATAGATTGATTCATACCTGAATAGTTACAATAAAGTTAATGTGGCAGAAGGCTCAAAGGTATGTTTGCTTTGTTCTAGAGGATAGCATGAATTACTTTCAACTTATTCTTTGTTGTGTTTAATGTCGGATTCTTGTGAAGTAACTTTTGGTAATTGAATCAATCGATTATTATCGTTAAGTATGAAGTAGGTAGGTTGGTCAAATAGCGAAGGCAAAGATGGTGCATTGCAGTGAGTGGGAAAGAAATGACTGAGACTTACAGTCTTGAAGTGGAAGCCAAGAATGAAAATTTGGCTACTCTAATTGATTGGATTCAAACATTCTGCACCAATCATAAGCCTGCTACAGAACTTGAGTTCAAGATACAGTTAATTGCAGAAGAGCTGTTTCTTTATCTCACAAAACAAAATGTAAATGATCAAGCACGAGAAAATATCGTCAATTTTTCTCTCATTCCCGAAACAAACGGTGCTAGTCTAAAGCTCGACACCGAAGGATCGGACTTTAACCCTCTTGAGGCGACTGAGACAGAAGATTTAACAGCAAAGACTGACGATAATCAAATAGATGTTCTTGGATTATTGATGATCCGGGAATTGACGACAAAGGCTGAGTACAATCGCAAAAATAATCGAAATCATTTTTTGTTTAGCTTTAGTGAATTCACGACCTTAAAATCAGAAATTAAAGATGATGTTAATGACAACATTGTGGATACTAAAGATATTGACTCACAGAAGGAGCCGTTAGTATTTCCAGAAAGATGCCGACCTCGGGTGATTACACTAAGAATTTGTGTTATTCTACTTTTGATGTTATCGGCTGGGGTTGCGACAATCGGAGCGCTAAATTTCATAAAATTTGAACGCATTTTGATGAACGCAACCGCAGAACGGTATGATCCAATTTTGCGCGAGGTTCAAAGGACAATCAATGAAAGTTTAAGAGGGGGGTTGACCCTTTCATCTACTAGAACAACAGAAGGTGTTCTTGATAGGTCAGTAGCTGATTTTGATGATGCAATCACGCTGGTCGTGAAGGACTTGGAAGGTGAGGTTTTGTTTCGAACTGGCGATTTACCTGATGCGCAAACAACTGTACCCCCCTTTGGTAAGATCGTCGGAGATATAACGACAGGAGAAGAATTTTCCAGAAGCATGGCAATCATTCAGGATGGAACTCCAGTTGGAACCTTATCACTATTGCATAATAAAAATGTTGCGAGTGCAGGAATCATCAAGATTAAAGAACAATTGGAGTTTGTATCGTGGGCGTCGTTGCTGTTGTTTTTGCCTTTGCTAATTATTGTGACAACATTTATGGTTGGCAGAATAGAGGGTCGCTTTTACTATGGTGTCCTAACGGTTGAAAAAATTTGCAGATCTTTGAGGAACACGAGTGTTTCATCGGAGGTCTGGCGCATTCAGAAATCACTTGAGATTTTCAGAGGTATTCAAAGTTGGACGCGTGAAATGACTGGATCGCGTCCTTTTTTGTTGATTTCTTTATTGACAACACTGGCCATGCCTTTTTTGTTTTTGGGTTTTTTGTCTGTTCGTGTTCTCGAACCAAAGTTATTGCATGAGTTTAAGACGCAGACTCAAAATGCCTCTGAAAATATTACGCGAAAGATAGAATATGCTGTATCGTCTTTTGGCGGTTTACATACCTTAAGAGATGCCGAGCATGTGTTGGACCGCACTCGATTGTCTTCTCCAGCGCTGAGTTTTTTAGCGCTAACAAACCAGTCTGGAGAGATTCTTCACTTGTCAGCAGATAATCCGCTTAAGGTGCCCCAACAAATCGCTTCATTGAGCGCTACAGTTGAGCAACCGGTGATGGGATGGCTCGATCAGTATGTTCAGGAAATCAGTGGTGTTTCGTTAAGAAATTCAAACTCGTTTTCAAGCGAAAGTGAAGGTGAATTATTGATCTCTGAATTCCCGATATTAGGCACAGACAGCAAACCAATTGGCACCTTGTATGCCGGAGTTGATCTCTCGACAACTGCGGAAATAAAACGTGACATTTGGATAGACATAGGTGTTGTGGTGTTGGCGGTTATATTAATTTCAGTAGAATTATTGCTCCTTTTGTTTTCTTTGTATTTGATTCGCCCTGCTGCAGCGATTAACTTTCTTAGTTTTCGTCTTCATAATCGAGACTTGCGGTTTACGTTGAAGACGATGGGAAGTGGTGCGGCGAAACGGATCATCAAAAGTTTAGACCAAATCATTCGTCAATCTATTGAAACGACTCGCTCTACGACTGGTCTTAAAATGCCCGGTCCAGAGGGGCCGTTATCGGTGCGGATTTCTTCACTTAGTTATGTCAGATTGCCGTTGTTTCTCTTTTGTCTTTCGGAGGCAATTCTCCGACCTATCCTGCCTCAGTTTCTTGGTAATTTCGCTCCGGCTGGTAACGATCCAAATTTTTTGACGGGTATTGTTATGTCTGGATTTATGGCGGCATCGTTGTTTTCTGTGCTTTTTGGTTCTTTTTTGTCTGAACGGATTGGGGCAAGACGTATTTTTTTGATAGGAGCGGTTAGTTCGGCACTTGGAATGTGTGGGCATTTGTTTGCAGCTGAATTTGCGTCAATTTTTTTCTCACGTATTTTGACAGGATTTGGCTACGGACTTGTTTATGCTGCTGCTCAGGTTCATGTTGCTCAGCATTCGGATCCGATTAAGCGGACCACTGGATTTTCTTTATTTCTTGCGGTTATTGTTGCCGCAGAAATTTGCGGTCCGGCAATTGGCGGTATAATTGCTGATCGGTTTGGTAATTTACCTGTTTTCATGGCAGCAACGATTCTAGTTATCTTTTCTGGTGTTATCTGCTTTTTTCTTCTTAGCCGCTTTGCTCCCGACGTCACTGACATCTCGGCAATACCCTTTGAGAATGGTTCTAAATTTGAGGAGTTGTCAGAACATGCGGGAGGCGGACTGTTACAACAATTCAAAATAGCGAAGAGTATAATGTTGAACAGACGATTTTCTGTCGCGATCATCTGTTTTGCTATCCCAGCCAAAGCTCTCCTGACAGGTGGATTATTTTTGTTGATTCCTCTAATTGTGTATTTGAATGGCGGTGGCGCAAGTGAAAGCGCTCGTGTCTTGATGGGATACGGCATTGCTATCTTACTATTGGTTTCAACATTTGCGCATTTAGCCGATCGTTGGAAAAAATTTAGTTTGTGGGTTGCTACTGGAAGCATACTTGCAGGTATTGGTTTTGTTGTTCCGCATTCATGGATTTTATTGGGTGACGGTGGATTATTGTTTCTGTTTGCTGCAACTCTTTTGTTTGGTATCGGACAAATGCTGGCAATACCAACACAGATCAGCTTCTTACTTCAGACTACTGAGCGTCAACTCATCATGCATGGCGTTGGTCCCATTCTCGGTTTATTTCGTTTTTTAGAACGTTTTGGGTCATTTTTAGGTCCTGTTATTGCGAGCTTATTGTTGTTGATTTTTCCACCTGCCATCGCGCTTCAGTGGATGGGGTTTGGTACGATTATTCTGGCTTCTATCGGAATGAGTTGGTTCCTTGCAGTTGGTCAAAATGAAGAGGAGGATGAGATTAATGCGCTCATTATCGAGACGTAATTTATTTCTTGGAAGTTTAGCGGCAGGTGCGATTGCCGGCCCTGCAAGAGCTTTTGCGCGTGCTGAGAAATCTGTTTTCATGGTACTTTGGCGCGGTGAAACTGAAGTTGAAGCTGGGTTTCGATCTTATTTTGAACGAAGTAATGTGCCGTTAAATATTGTGGTGCGCTCGTTAGATCGCAATACTGCGAACCTTGAAGCTATTCTGGATGAAATTAATGACGTAAAGCCCGATTTAGTTTATTCATGGGGAACTTCAGTCACTCTTGGAATTGCAGGTCGCGACCCACTATTGATGGACGGACCAAGCGATTTTCCGCCTCAGATTACAGATCGACCAGTTGTTTTTACCATGGTTTCTCAACCAATAAAATCGCGAATAATTAAACGGTTTGGCCTTACCGGAAGAAATGTGACGGGTGTTAGTCACCTCGTTCCGATTCAAACCCAGATTGAGGCGATGCGCGCTTATATGCCAGTTGATAGACTCTCAGTGATATTCACTCCGTCGGAGACAAATTCGGTACTAGCGGTTAATCAATTGACGGAAATTGGACAGCGTATGAATGTACGAGTTGAAAAGTTCCCGGTACCAAATAATTTACAAGGGCAACCTGATCCAGATTCTTTACCACAATTGGTTTCCGCTGCTGCTGCCACAGGGTCACAGTTTCTTTATCTCGGTCCAGATAGTTTTATTGGGCAATATGCTGCCCAGGTTACGGGTCTTGCGAATTCGTTTCGCTTGCCCTCTTTTGCATCTGTTGAACGAATGCTGTCGGCGTCTGATGCACTTTACGGGCTTGTTGCGCCTTACCGAAAGGTGGGCGAATTTACAGCTATGAAGGTTGAGCGTATACTTTTTGAGAATGAAGACCCGGCGTTGATTCCAGTTGAGGTTTTGCCAGAGTTTGCTTATCGTATTCGTGCGGATATAGCACGTGATCTGCAGATTTTCCCTCGTTTGTCGCTTCTTGAGTATGCTGAGACTATCGAGAATTAAACGCGGGGACGCTGCAGACGAAATTCGGGAGCGAGGGGTATGACAATTTTGAAACTCTGGTAGCATCAAGATTGAATAGCTTTGGGTTTAATAGTTAAATTGGTGGATTATTGTATTGATGGTGGCTTTAGAAAGCGAGTTTGATGATTGGATATCATTTTCACACGAGCATAAATTATATCGAAATGATGTTCTCATTCGTCCAGCAGTTCCAGATGATATATCGGCAATGGTTCATGTAAATGCCAAGTCGATTGAGTCTCACGGTAGTGAAGGATTATTTATGCCAATGTCAGCAAGCTTCTTTAGTGATGTAATTTATGAGAACATGTCGATTGTTCTGCAAGAGCGCAATGAAGTTGTTGGGTATAGCATTGCTGTACCGGTTGGAATGCGACATAAAGCATTTACACCGTCACTTAATAGTGATCGACTTGGTTTGTTTTTTGGCACGGCACTGCTTCCACGGCTAACTAGACAAGGCTGGCAAAGTTGGCTGATCAAACTTCGACTTGCCAGTTTTAAGGCAGCTGGATTTACTGAGATTCAATGTACCGTTTCACCGTTTAATAAGTCTTCTTTAATCAATTTAGTTGATAATGGATTTCAAATTGTTGCACTTAAATTATTGTTGGATAATTTTCCACGATTTGTCGGTCGGTATTGCTTTGGCCATCAAATGTCAGGTATGAGGAGTGTCTCGTTTTCAGATGATGCATTAATTCCGATTACTGACAATCTTAGTGATCATGAAAAATACTTGAGTAGGGAATATATTGGCGTAGAAATCCAAAGAGGTGATCCATTGGTGGTTCGCTATATTAAATCTGGAAAAAAAGACTAATATGCTTAAGTATATTCGGCATGGCAGTTTACGAAAGCAGCTAAGCCTTTATGTCATAATCATGCTGATTTTGGTCTCAGCGATGCTTTTGACCTCAGCTGAAATTCGAAATGATGCGCGGGCTCAGCGAACTCAGTCAACCATTTTCAGTCTTCATTTGGATTTGATGGAAACGGCTCTTCAATTGAAAGAGGCTCAGTTGCGTGAGATGGCGAATAGCGTGGTCTCTGATTCCTTGGTTGGTGAGGCGTTTAGGGAAGGTGGAGTCGAACAAATAGATTTGGAGCGGGTACTAGACAATATTCGTGACAATAATTCGCTTGCGTTATTGCTGATAAAATATCCTAATCATCAAGTCTTGGCGAGTTCGGTTGAAGGGGCGATATTGAACACAGATTTTTTTATTACTGATAATTTGATTAGTTTTTCTGAAACGCGATTAGAAGTCGATTCAGCTGGGTCGCCCGTACTTTTGCACTTAACACCGATTCGTCGTGGGGATCGCATTGAAGGGGAAGTTAAAATTCTGTTACCATTAAATGATGTGGTTAATGACTTTTTCCCAGATCTTGCCGGTCTTGCTTTTAAAACGGAAGCTGATGATATCAAACCATTGTTTGGCTATCCACCGAATACAGTAATAAATTCTCCAAGGGATGTTACATCTCTTTTGCCGATAGAATCAGGATTACGATTTGGAGCGACATATGTTCCTCTTCGGTTTAATGACAAAATTGAAATTGGTGAATTTATTTTTCTAAGAGAAATTACTCAAGCTATTGAACAAGAAGAATTACTCACAAATTTAACTATTGTAGCAATTGCCGTTGTGATCATCATTTCTTTAGGATTGTTTACACGATCACTTCGAATTGCGTTTAGGCCGCTAGAAGCAGTTGTACGACTTCTTGATGCAATGTCACAAGGAAATGATAAACTTCGTTTGAGGACTAAAGCGTCATCATCTGTTATTAAAGAAAATGGTAGTTCAATTTCTGAACATTACTGGGATGAAATTGATGTGCCTTACGATGAGATCAGAACGATTTTGGGTGCGGTCGAACGGTTTAGGACAAGTATTGATGCTCAAAAAACGTTGTTGGTCGTACGTGAGCAACTGGAGAATGCAAAGCGAATTCAACAGTCTCTACTTCCGCAGAGTTTCGACCAACATATGAAATTGGATATTTTTGGTCGTATGCGGCCTGCGTTAGAGGTGGCTGGTGATTTTTTTGATATCTTTTTGCTTGACAACTCTAAACTTGCTATTGTCATTGCTGATGTCTCTGGTAAAGGTCTTGCGCCGGCGTTATTCGCGTCGCAGGCGAGCGCTTTATTTCGTGCACAATGTCATCAAAATCATGATCCAAGCGAAGCATTGAAATTAGCGAATAGAGCCCTTTGTGAGCGTAATCCAGAGGATATGTTTTTAACGTGTATTGTTGCAGTTATTGAACCAGAAACAGGAATTCTTAAGTTTGTTAATGCCGGTCATTGTCCTCCCATCGTCATTCGAGAAAATGGGGAAATCGAACAGATTGAAACCGAACCAGAGCCGATTGTGGGGGTCATTCCAGAGTTCGACTGGACGTGTCACCAGTTTAAATTGGAGGCGGGTGAACGTTGTTTATTGTATAGTGATGGCTTTGATGAAGCACAAAAAGATAGCGGTGAAATGCTTGGAGTTGATAAAGTTTTAGAAATGTTTTCATCGGCTAGCTTATCAAGCGCTCAGGTGAGTGAGAGTGTAGCGACAAATCTTTTTGAAGGCATTGATAATTTTTCGGAGGGTGCACCGCAAGCTGATGACATTACAATTATTACGCTTCGCCCCCTAACTCATCCGCAGAGTTGATGTAACTTTATTATATCATTAAAAGCATTCGGTTGCTCAAATCTAGAATATTTTTAAATCTATAGAGCCACTTGCAAAAGTCGGCGGTAGATTTTTTTGATCGTGATGGCGGAAGAAGAGGTTCGATAAGAACAAACAATCGCTCAATGAATACAAGTCCCCCGAAGCCGATTTCTCAACAAAATCAGCTCACATCATCACTATAGTGGGCAGAGTACAAATATCCGCGCAAGCAGAACCCGTCGACGGCATGTGCCTCAACGCCAAAGACAGAATAAACGGTGCTATCAGGTGCGCAGTCTTCGTCACTGATCAACAGTCAGAGCGAAAATACCGAAAAATAAATGACACGCAACCTTCGCCGCACCCCGAACCCGGAGATGACGACCCCCATAGCTGTCCTTTAACGCCGCGTTCACTCGCTCAACACGGGAGCGTTGCTTGAACCGCTCTTTAGACGGGTCAACATGACCCG
>JAPORV010000212.1 GCA_026710055.1 Aestuariivita sp. | reverse complement strand
CTGCAAAAAGTCGCTAGTGATTTTAACAACACGTACATTTGCTGATAACGAGAGCCGATCAATCTCACTCAGAACCGAACTTTTTCCCGCGCCGGGCGCACCTTGTATAACAGTGGTGTTGCCGGGAATGCCGCTTTTTCGGTCGGATGTGCGGGTGGCTTTCGTGAGAACATGTTTCAGGACATCTTGTCGACCTACAAACACGGGAGGTGGTGATTTCTCACCATCATCCACAAAGTGCCGTAATTCTGATCGTTTGAAATTTGCCATCGGATCATTTCTTCATATGAAATTAAATCATAGTGTAAATTGTGGGTGACTTCAAGTTTGTGATCTATTCTTTTAATAGGTTCCGCTGAAGGAATCCCACGACATGAGGTGTATCCGCGGCAAGTCACCAACAAATAGTGATTCATCAATACAGCCAGGATCAACGCCCGCGCCTTATGCTAAACGCCCCATGCGCATATTCTGATGAATACCTTCTGCACCATTATACGCACGGTTGGCGCGTACTGCTGCTTCAGGGATACAGGATGCTTGATACCCACAGGATGCCCCCTCCCCAGCTCCCAGAAAATGGGCGGCATATGCAGCATCCCCTTTTGTGAGAGGAGCGCCATTGACAACCGCTCCATAATTCGCGTTCATGGTTTGTAAATTTCGATCGGTAAAGGTATTCAAAGCTGAAACTTGCGCTGTTTGAAAGTTTGAAAAATCCTGACGGGAATTCACACGGTAGGCACGTGCTTTGGCAGTCCATTTGAGCGTTGACGGCCATTCTCCAGATCCGTACATATCACGAGTAACGCCATTACTTGAGGGCATTGATGATAGATCAATCAACGTTCAATAGGTAAATTGAAAGGCGCCCGTTGTTATTGATTCTTGCTGGGCATTGGTGACATTCCAGCGGCCTCCTCCCTCACCACTGAATACCATTCGTGCATATGCATCACCTGATGCATCAACGCCTGTCCCTGTCGGAATGCAACTGCTGGCCTCAAAAGGAACGCAGAAAAGAATACTACTGATCAAAAGATACCGGAAGAACATTATTCTTCAACAATCCTGATTTCAAAGGCCGTTCCATTATATGCCACAATGGCTGCTGCTTTATGATTCCGCAGTGGAAAAATATAAGGTCGGTCAATACAGGTACCATTCGTAATGAGACGCCAGGTCTGCTGGTCAAACAAATACCATGGTTGACCTTTTTCTATTTGATACATGCTACCTTCAAGATTGACGAATCGTTCAGGTGTGGCGTCACCTATCACATCAATTATCAAAATAACGTCATGGTAGAAAATCTTATTAACGCGGGTGTTGATATTCATGAAGTTCAATCAAATGGATCGACAGCGCTTAATTATGCCGTAAAACTTGGATATCTTAATAGCGCAAACATCTTGTTGAATGCTAGCGCTGATATCAACCAAATAGATGAAATAGACAGCCTCTTATCAGGAAGAGTCCATCCTCTTAAAGAAATGACAGTGATCGTCATATTCCCTTCCATGACACGCACTTCAAGACAACAGTCAATATCCTTAGAGATCAGGAGAGTGATCAACACAGCACAATAAAAATCTTCTCAGGGGTGAGTGAGAACGGGACCTTTCAAACCCTGAAGGAAACGGTGACTGTTTTGAGTCTCACGATGGCCACGGACAAAAGATTCTGTCAAATGTTTTATTACATGTGCTCTCCTCGGCTTCCTGCGAGATCCCGCGCGCTTTTTTTAAAAAGCACGGAATCATCGGAAGCGCACTTTCTGTTGATGGGAGGCGATGTGCAGCCTCTTCCGACATGATCGGATTGACAACGGGTGGGGTGGTGCTCAAGCCTGATCAGGGAATATGATAAACCTGAATGAACGTCACAGCTTTCAGGCGGTTCCTGACACATTAGCGCGCTCATACTTTCCCCTCTATCCTTCAGTATCATGAAAAAAAGTGAGCGGGAATTGCTATCTTGTTTTGCTGATTTACCCGACTTTCGGGAAAAAGTTATCGCTAGGCGATAGCGTGAAAATTTCCACACCATTCTCTGTAACACCAACGGAATGCTCAAACTGAGCTGAAAGTGACTTATCGCGGGTCACCGCCGTCCAATTATCTGGGAGTGTCTTGGTTTCTGCTCGGCCAAGATTTACCATAGGCTCAACAGTAAAAAACATACCTGTCTCCAAGACAGTCCCACTGCCAGCTTTCCCAAAATGCAAAACATTTGGTGGTGCATGGAACACTTTACCAAGTCCATGGCCACAGAAATCGCGAACAACACTCATGCGATGTGATTCAACGTAAGATTGAATTGCATAACCGATGTCACCAAATGTGTTTCCAGGTTTGATTTGTTCAATGCCCTTCATGAGTGCATCGTGAGTAACCTGGATGAGTCGTTCTGATTTGCGGTTTGGTTGACCGGCAATATACATTCTTGAGGTGTCGCCAAACCAGCCATTAATAATGACTGTGACATCAATATTGAGTATATCGCCAAAACGAAGCCTTTTGTTGCTAGGAATGCCGTGACAAACAACATGGTTTACGCTAATGCAACTTGCATGTTGATATCCCCTGTATCCGATTGTTGCTGACGTTGCGCCAGCGTCGTCAATCATTCTGTTGATTTGACGATCGATTTCACTGGTCAACTGTCCTGGAAAGACAAATTCTGTAATATCATCAAGAATTTGTGCCGCCACTCGGCCAGCGGATCTCATTCTAGAGAAGTCATCCAAATCATGTATTTTAATGGCATCGCTTTTGGAGCGTTTTTGCATATGTTTGTCCAATTTCGTATTATAGTCTTGCTTTAAAAATTATCGTAAAAAGAACATTTTAGTGATATTTTAATTGATAAAGTCAATCTTGGTACCAAGAGTAATCTCTTTTGAGTTGATTTGACTTCCATACGCGAGAATTTCAACGCCCGCAGTTTGCGCCTGCTTTAGGGTATGAGCATAAATCTGGTCAATATCATCAGCGATTGTAAGATGTCGACAATCTGTACGTTGTACGAGAAAAAAAAGAATCGCACGATGACCTTGATTTGAAATGCGTTCTAATTCTTGCAAATGGCGAGTTCCTCGTTCGGTGACGGCGTCTGGGAACTCGGCCATACCTTTTTGACGCATTAGCGTTACACTTTTAACTTCAATGTAGGTGTTTGGTTGTTTTTTGGCAGTTAGCAGAAAGTCAATTCGACTACCCTTATTCACCTTAATTTCAGGTTGTACCGAATCATATTGGTTAAGTTGTGGAATGCTGTGAGCTTCAAGTGCGTGTCGTAAAATACGGTTTGGAATTGTCGTGTCAACACCGGTGAAGTGGCCATTCAGGTGCTCAACGAGCCGCCACCCGAATTTTAGTTTTTTCTTTGGATTATAGTTGGGTTCAAGCCATATGCGCGTGTTTGGCTCTGCTAAACCAATCATTGAACCAGGATTGGGGCAATGAGCGGTAATTTGCTGACCATTATCAAGTATGCAATCGGCCAAAAAACGTTTGTAGCGCTTTTTTAGGTTTGCAGGAATAAGTGGGGTTTGAAATTGCATTCTGAGAAGCCTATAGATAGTGAAGTTACTTTGCAAGGAGGTGGTCATGACAAACCCGACGGCAGCGGTGTTATTAATTGGTGATGAAATATTGTCGGGTCGCACGCAAGATTCAAACCTGCATTTTCTTGCTGGCGAATTAATGAAATACGGTATTGACCTTAATGAGGCGAGAGTGATCCGAGATAAGACATCGGCCATTATTGAAGTTGTTAGGACACTTTCACAAACGCATGACTATCTTTTTACGAGCGGCGGTATTGGACCAACGCATGATGACATTACTGCCGAGGCCATTGCAGCAGCGTTTGACCTCTCTATTGATATTCGTGAGGATGCAAGATCTTTGTTAGTGGAACATTATCAGCGCAGTGGACGGGAATTAAATATCGCGCGTCTTCGAATGGCGCGTATACCGGATGGCGCTTCGTTAATTTACAATTCGATTTCAGCAGCGCCTGGGTTTTCTATCGAGAATGTACATGTAATGGCGGGTGTTCCAGTTATTTTTCGTGCGATGGTCGCTGATTTGCTGCCGCGCCTTAATTGTGGGCGACCAGTATGTGATCAAACACTTAAAATTATGCGTGCCGAGGGTGATATCGCCGCTGCTTTGGCGAGCATTGCAGATGAATTCAAGGATCTTTCAATTGGGTGTTATCCTTTTAGAAAAAAGAGGTTGTTTGGAACAAATGTTGTTGTGCGAGGAGCTAATACTAGCCGTGTTAGCGATGCAATCAAACGAATTAATGCTGCGTTGGAAATATGATATTTTCTGATTGTAAGTATTTTGATGCGATAGATGGAACCTGGTCTCCCAAGCAGATTATTGAAATGAATCCGTGGAGAATCAGAAAAAGTGATTGTGGCGGCAAGCGTGTGACCGCTACCACAGCTACTGGATCTGTCACAGATTCTGATATTGATGTTGCAGAGTTGGAAATGAATAAGTTAGGTCAAGCATTATTGTTCATGTTGCGTCCAGAAGATGAGGCGCTCAATTCACAACTGTTGAGGCGTGGTTATCGCAATTTAAACGAGACAACTATTTTTACTTGTTCAACAACCGATCTTACAAATGTTTCTCTACCCAAAGTAACAGTTTTTAATATGTGGGAGCCATTGGCAATTATGGACGAAATGTGGGATAAAGGTGGGATAGGTTTGTGCCGTCGGAAAGTTATGAGCCGCGTGAAAGTGCCCAAAACAGGATTTTTTGTGCGATTAAATGATAAGCCAGTGGGGGTAGGTTTTGCTGCCATTGATGGCCCAATAGCAATGGTACACGCATTGCATGTTTCAGATCAGCATCGGCGCAAGAAGGCCGCAACATGGCTTGTTCGTGGTGCGGCAAGATGGGCGGAATCATATGGCGCGCAACAAATTTCAGTTGCTTGTTTGAATGCTAATTTTGGCGCTAAAGCACTCTTTTTGTCACTTGGGTTCTTACCAGCTGTTGAATATCACTATTGTATGAAAGATTAGTTAGTGTCTGTTAAAAAACCTCTATTTTTCTCAAATTTCAAGAGTTTACTACGCATAAAAGTATATTTTTCAACGTGTTGACTTAACCGAAATATGTGGACGCTTTTTCTTCAATTTAGCGAAGATTGGCTGATTTAACGGAAATCATGTAAGATATTATGAAATTGTACCAAATATCGACAATCTTCGTCAGAACAAACGCATCAGAAAAGTACATGTTTTCAACATTTTACTAGTGAATTTAGGGTTTTTTAACAGACACTAGTTAAGAGTGTGATTAAAAAATCATCACAACTGCATTAGATTTGTCTTTTGTTGATCAAGTGGCTGAATCAACAAAAAGTATTTTGAGCTTTGTGTGTACAAATTGGGTATGGTTCTGAATGTATTGCAAGCATATGCTTTTAATATCGAGAAATTGAATTGTTTTTCGCGACTTAATGTTAGGTGAAAGCAGCTTGTCAAAGCTAGAACGAGAAATGATTGCGGTTGTTGTATCTGCGATTAACAAATGTTTTTACTGTCTTGTTTCGTATGATACGTCAGTTCGTATATTATCTGATCTCAAGTTGTGAGAGAAGCTCGTGATGAATTATCTCGTGGCGCGCGTTGATGATCGATAACGTGCAATGTTAGATTTTGCGGCGAAAGTAATGACCGAGAGTTCAAGCGTTGATGAGGCTGATCGCGAGAAATTGAGAACTTTTGGATTTTCTGATAAGGAAATCTGGGATATTGTTGCATTTGTTTTTTTTAATATGTCAAACAGAATTGCAAGTGCAGTCGCGATGCGCCCTAATGACGAATATCGTATGCAATCAAGATGAGCAGGTGGTTTTTGACACTGTTGATGGTTGCAATGAGCAAGGGCGTATTCGCATTTGATTTCATTTCCCCGACTGAATCACGTCTTCTTGCAGAGCAAGAACAGGCCTTAATTCGTTATAATTTACCAATTGGCCCTTGGACAGAAGTTGAGGTGCCAACAGAGCCTCTTGAAGGCACTGTTGTGTCACGAAGTTGGGTCATTACTGATCGTTCAATCACTACTCTTCAGGTGTTTCGCCCATTATTTGATCAAATTGTAGAAAATGGTTTTGAACCGATATTTGAGTGTGAAGCAAGTTTATGTGGTGGTTTTGATTTTCGCTTTGCTATCAGTGTTCTTCCTGCGCCCGACATGTATGTCAACATCCGGGACTATAATTTTGGTGCGGCACGTAAGGGCGAGGAAGCAATTACTTTGTTGGTGAGTCGAAGTCGTGGTATGGTGTATGTTCAGATTACGGGGATTGGCGTATCATCAGTTGAGAACATCAATGTCTTCAATCTGATTGAACAGTCTACAATTCCGAAGAATGATGTTCAGACGCTTGAAGCATCATTAATTCAATCGGGTCATGCGGTTTTGCTTGATTTGAGCTTTGCTAGTGGAACTGCTGAATTGAGTGTTGGCACTTATGATAGTCTTGTAGAGTTGGCAAGGTTTATGCATAAATATCCGAGTGCCAAAATTGTTCTTGTGGGTCATACCGATTTTGAAGGTGCACTTGATTTAAATGTTGAATTATCTAAACGACGGGCTGGTGCAACACGTGAGCGATTGATTTCAGAATATGGTGTTGCTGCTGATCGAATTAGTATTAATGGTATTGGGTATTTATCGCCAGTGGCGTCGAACTTGACTCAAAGTGGACGTGATACAAATCGGCGTGTTGAGGTTGTTCTTCAATTACTTGATTAATGAAATCAGAGATTAAAGAGAGTGATAGTGTTCAAGTTGGGAGGAGTGTGGAGAGAAGTCTTTCAGGCTGGTAGTCGAATTTTTTGCCCATTACTCAGAGTTTGTGTACCGAATTAATTTTTTTGATAACGTAATCGCGTGAAAAAATATAGGTGGAATGTGCAGGGGATTCTCCAGCACATTCCGTTTCATGAATAAATTTATTCCCAACCAACTTCATTAAAGATTTTCTGCGCAGCTGACACATTTTGGGCGACCTTTGATAGATCTACTTCATCGGATTTGAAGAAACCAAGTTGAGCGACGCTCGGAGATAAAGCAACGCCTGCTACGGCTGGGTATTCGTCATTTCCGGCGCTAAAATATCGTTGTGCTTGATCACTGACGAGATATTCGAGAAACTGAATTGCATTCTCGCGGTTCGGTGCATGAGCAGCAACGCCGCCGCCTGATAGATTCATATGGGCGCCACTACCAGCTTGATCGGGAAAAACCCAACCAATCATATCAATCTGATCAGAGACACCGCTGACGTCCTTACGAATCGCTCGGGCAAAATAATAAGTGTTGGACATCGAGATGTCGCATTCACCAGAAACAATTCCGCGTAGCTGATCAGTATCGCCACCTTGAGGATCGCGAGCAAAGTTTGCTACAACGCCCGACGCCCAGCTCTTTGCATCTGTTTCTCCAATATGTTCAATGATGGCGGCAAGAATTGTCTGCGAATAGACATTTGATGAAGAGCGAATACATACTCGTCCTTTATATTTCGGGTCTGCTAAACTCGCATAGGTCATCGGCGGTTCGGTGACGTCATTTTTGTCGTAAAATAAAATGCGTGCACGCTGGCTAAAGCCGAACCATTGGTTATCATTATCACGTAGGAAACTTGGAACACGGGCATTGAGTGTGTCGTTATTTACTGATTGTAGTAACCCCATGTTTTTGGCTCGTTCTAACCTTGAGGTATCGACGGTAAGAAGAACATCGGCAGGGCTGTTAGCTCCTTCTGCTTCCATGCGAGTGAGAATTTCGTCTGCTTTTCCTTCTATCCTGTTAATTGTAATTCCGGTTTCTTTTTCGAAATCAGAATAAAGGCGTTCATCCGTATCGTAATGTCGTGATGAATAAAGGTTTAACACACCATCGGCTGTTGCGGAATTGGCAATGAGTATGATGAGCACTATCGCGAGATGAGTCATATGTTTCATTTTTATCTCCTAGAAATTAAATCTTGACAAAAATTATCAACTAACTGAATTAAATCAGAGATACAACCTATTTCCGACAATTTTTATCAGAAAAAGGTTTTGATAGGACAAAAATAAATTTCACTGTTGAATCGGCGTAATGTTTCAGACTTATGCAGTGTTCTTGCGCGCGCACTTTGAGGTGCGTGTGGCGGTTTCTCAAGTTTGTTGTTTACTGCACCATATAACGTCGCCTGCGCTGTCTTTGTTAGTTCAAACACATAAATGTCTTTATGATTGGCCGCTGTTGTGCCGATTTTTGTTCACCTTGATTCCCGATAAGATGCCCCATCCTGTGTGTGATTGTCTACAAATGTTTCTATCAAAAACGGCGCAATTGCCCAACGATGATGCCAATCCTGAGGAAGGTGACGCAGCACAAGCGTCAACGCATGTGAGGTGAAATTGTTCACTCGCACCCTGCTTATTTATCATTTTTTCTATGACTCATTGATATCTGCCCTTGAAAATTATCTGATTCTTGATCACTTAGAATTGTCAATCTCCCCAGAAGAGGCGATCTTGAGCCATGAGAAAGCAGAACAATGAACACGGATCAAACCGTTTTGACGGATAACATGTGGGAGCGGATTGAACCGCTTCTTTCGGGAAAGGCGACGGGTCCCGGGAGGACGGCCGACAACAGGTTGTTTCTTAAAGCCGTACTCTGGCGATTTCGCCGGTGGGTACAGAAGGGTCTTTTTGAGCGTATGTTCAGCATCTTATCGGATAATGTCTCAGCCGTATCGGTGGATGAGACGATCATGCAAGCCCACGCAAAGGCTTTTGGGTTCGAAAAAGGGGATCATACTAAGACAGCGGCATGAACGATAATTACTAGCAGAAGTTCAAGGGTGTTCGTTACGATATGGCGCTTTCGTCCCTTGATCTTTTTTCCAGCGTCGTATCCGCAATTTCCGCCGCTTTCGGTGGTTTTTACGCTTTGGCTGTCGATCACGCCAGCAGTTGGCGTGGCGGTACGCCCCTCCAATTCACGGACAGCAGCGACCAGCAGATGGTTCATTACCTCCAGAATGCTGACATCACGCCAAGCGTAGAAATACGCCTGCACAGTTTTCATGGTGGGAAGTTACTAGGCAAAGCGCGCCACTGGCAACCGGTCGATCCAATGTAGAAAACCCGTTGATCACTTCGCGCATTTCTGTGGTCCGGAGGCGTCCTCTGGGGCGTTCTGGCGGCACCATTGGCTCAAAGACTGCCCATTCTTCATCCATGATATCGCTTGGATAACGATCAGTTTTGCGGTTATACTCAATGCGGACGGTAGCAGCCCAAGGCACTGTGATCTCTCTGTTTGGATTTTGTTACGAACGTTGAACCAAAATTGATTGGTATCGCTCAACAATTTTCTCTCTAACATGCTTTTCGGTCAGGCTCTAAGGGGAAGGAGGTCCAGTGCTCAGCCATGAACTCGGTCCTTTGAACGAAAAGCACCAGCGCTTTGTCACCGCCCTTGATCTGCAACCGGTCGAAACGTTTTTTCGCAGTGACCGTCATCGGCACGGACGCTCACAAAAAGATCGGTATGCTTTGGCACGTCCCTTTATTGCCAAGGCCATTCGGGAGAGGCCCGCCACCCGAGACTTGATAGATCGGTTGCCGTGTGACCCTCCCTTGCGTCGTCTCATGGGGGTGGGAACGTGTATCGGCTCTTTTGAGTGAATCACCCTGGGTGTGGTTCTCGTATAGTGTGGGGCGAATTTTGTAAACCATTGATATGACACGATCATTGTTTGTCGAATCTCGCTCATCACGCAAGATTCGCCCGATTTTGCGAAAATTCGTCAGATCAATCTACATTTTTCCCTATCCGGCCTTTTTCGCCGCTGCTATTTGCTTTTGTTGGGAATGTGGTAGAGTGCTCCCATA
>JAPORV010000116.1 GCA_026710055.1 Aestuariivita sp. | reverse complement strand
AAAGGGGAAACCTGCATCCGTCGAGAACTGGGGTATTTTCGGAACAACCGCCATCATATGGATGCTGCGAATGCCGCGAACAAAGTTCTGGTCACGACCCGGATGAAGCGCTCTGGTCAGAGCTGGGGGCGAGACGGTGGTCAAGGCGTTCTGCGCATCCGAGCCTTATGCAAGTCCAATCGCTTTGATCGGGTTTGGAAGGACTTAGTACCACGCTTCAATCGCCAAGGCGACTGGGTGCCCACATCGCCCGCCAATGACAATAGCGCAATTCGCGTTGCGCTGGCAGCTTAGAGACACAACATAGGGTAGAAAAGTTAGCATACCATACAAGAATCGCACCCGTTAAGTATTGTGAAACTACTTGCGCTACGATCCTCAACAGGCATTAATCTTCATTTAGTATTGAGCGTGACAAAAATTAGTACAAGTTTGAAGCATATCGGAGATTACGCCAAAAGCATCGCAAAGCGAACGTTAGCGGTTTTCCAAGTTTTGAGCGATGATAGTTCGTTTTTCTATTGTATAAAATTTCAGAATTTGTGAACTTACTAATTTCTGACACACTTAATGCCTATTTTAAGTGCGACGCAGCAAATTTGCAGACTGTATTTTCGCACGATCAGCAAGTTGATAAAATGTATACATCACCATTTAGGTCATTGCTTATGAAAATTCAGGATGATCAGTACAACATGACCATTGGGCCACATCTTCAGTTTATCATCGCAAAGAATATCAAGTGAGCCAAAGATCAGGCAACCAATATCGCTAATCAAGCAGTTTAATTTGTAAAGGATCATTTCCCAACGTAGAACGCCCCAAGCGGGGTTTGAATTATTTTAAAAAATAGAAAAGGAAAAGTTATGGCGAAAACGCAACCCACCGTACTTGTCGTTGAAGACGAACATGCGCAACGCGAGATTTTAGGTTATAACCTAAAGGCAGAAGGTTTTGATGTCATTTATGCTGCAAATGGCAATGACGCTTTATTACACCTTGAGGAGCAAATACCTGATGTTGTCTTGCTTGATTGGATGCTACCAAAAGTATCAGGTATAGAAATTTGTCGACGGATCAAAAGACAAAAAGATCTCCGCAACATTTCCGTCATTATGCTCTCAGCACGTTGCAACGAGATAGATCGCGTCCGTGGTTTGGAGACCGGTGCTGATGATTATGTCGTTAAGCCCTATTCGGTCAATGAACTGATGGCACGTGTTCGAAATCAGCTTCGTCGATCAAGACCTTCGAAAGTCGGTCAGCGATTAGAATTTGAAGATATCGTTTTGGATAGTGAGACCTATAGAGTAACACGGGCGGGACACAACTTAAGACTTGGCCCGACTGAGTTTCGTATACTTGGATGTTTAATGGAAAAACCTGGTCGTGTTTGGACCCGAGAGCAATTACTTGATCACGTTTGGGGGCGTGATATTTTCGTTGATTCACGCACGGTTGATGTACATATCGGTCGTTTAAGAAAAGCCTTATGCCAGCACAGTGATAACGATCCATTACGCACTATCAGAGGAATCGGTTATGCTCTTGGATAAATTACTGACAACCCAACACATGCATCTTTCTTTAAATAGTACGATAAGATGGCAGTGACCCTTCAGTAACATATCGTAGAATATGAACGACTTGTTTGGGTTCGGTAGCAACTGCTAACGCAGCGGCATGAACTTCTTTTAAAGCGTGTTGATGCTCAGGTGGATTTAAAATGATCAGTGATTTTCCAAGCGCGGCTGCAAAGCCAGCATCAAATGCTGCGTTCCATTGCTTATATTTGTCGCCAAATCGCACGACGACAATGTCAGATTCTTTGAGAGAAGATCGTGTACGAATTGCGTTCACCATTGCACTTTTATGATCATGCCAGAATTTATCTGATTCTGCTCCTAAAATTTGAGTTCCACAATCATCACTTGCTGCATGATCGGTGACAGGAAAACTAAAATTAATGTTAAGTCCGTTCGATCCCGAAATAATCTGTTCTCTCCAATCTGTATGAATTTCTCCAGACAGATAAACATTCAATGGCATTATTATTTCTCCTTGTCAGTACAAAGATTACAAATTATTCGCGCAGATTGCCGCCAGTGACTTTCTTAATTTTCAAGATAATTTTTTTACTCAAATGTTCAATATCGTTGTCTGTTAATGTTTTTGTCTTTGGCTCCAAACGCACTTTGAAGGCAATAGATTTCTTTTTGTGACCAATTTGCTCACCAGTGAAAACATCAAAAATATATGCATCTGAAATCAATGATTTATCTGCCGATCGTACTGCATTGATTATAGTGGATGATTCTACATCATTATCTACAATGAATGAAAAATCGCGCTCCACAACTTGCAAATCACTGACAACTAAAGGGAATCGTGTCGGACAATTGTTTCGACGTTGAGGAACATTATCGAGTTTAACTTCAAAAGCCGTAACAACCCCTTGCACGCCTAAGTCAGTGACAATTCGAGGATGAATCTCGCCGAAAACTCCTAGTTCTTGTTTCGGATTTAAACACAGCTTTCCGTGGCGCCCAGGATGCCAGTAGTTTGATGCGCCACGCAAGATTTGCATTCTCTTTGGCACACCAATCGCCTTTAGTACTGCCTTAATATCAGCCTTTACATCAAATATATCAACATTGCGCGACATTCCATGTATATCTTTTGGACCAGTCCGACCAACTAAAACACCTGCAACCGATTTGCGTTGTTGTTCTGGTGCAATACCTTCAAAAATTGCGCCAATCTCAAACAAAGCAATATCCATATAACCGCGCGTTTGATTCCTTAAAACTGCCATTAGTAATCCGGGTAATAAAGATGGTCGCATATGGCTCATTTCAGATGAAATCGGGTTTTCGATCTCAGTAAGATCATTACCGTTACAAAATAAAGATGCTGAAGCTTGATCAATAAACGAATAAGTCAAGCATTCGTTATACCCGAGAGATGCACAAGCCCGTCGTACGATCACTTCATTACGCTGATGGGGTCGAATTACGGGTTTAGGAATTCCTTCGAAGATTCTCTTTAATGGCGTTGCCTTTAATTTTGTTAATGATTCAATACGTGCAATCTCTTCAACAAGATCAACTTCTCCTTGAATATCAGGACGCCAACTTGGAACATAAGCCATGTTTTCATCCAACTCAAATCCGAGAGATGTTAAAATTTGTCTTTGCTTAGATTCAGAAATATCCATTCCGACAATTGATTTTACGCGTTCAGCATCAAATTTAAATGATCGGGCGTATTCAGGAACTGCGCCAGCAATCACCGTTTTAGAGACTTTTCCCCCACAGATTTTGAGTATCATTGAAGTCGCGGCATCCAAGCCTTGTATTGTAAAAGCTGGATCAACACCGCGTTCAAAACGATAACGTGCATCTGAATTTATTTTGAGTTTTCGACCTGTTAAGGCGATATCAACAGGATTCCAATACGCACTTTCCAAGAAAACCGTTTCAGTTTGATCAGATACACCTGTTGCGCATCCCCCTATAATTCCTGCAATACTTCGCGGACCATTCCCGTCAGAAATGATCATCGTCCCAGCATTCAATTGATATTCTTTTTCATCTAAAGTCTCGATTCGCTCTCCACCTTTTGCGCGATGAATGCGTAGATTTCCTTTAATTTTCCTAGCGTCAAAAACATGCAGCGGACGTGCTACATCCACCGTAAAAAAATTTGTAATATCCACTAATGCGGAAATAGGTCGCAACCCTATAGCCTTCAGTTGACTTTGCAACCATTCTGGAGAGGTTTGATTTTTGACTCCTTGAATGACACGACCGGCAAATAGCGGGCAACCATTCAGAGTATTCGCATCTATATGAACCGATATAGGACTTTCAAATGCACCTGTTACTGCAAAATGATTTAATGGGACGAGTGTCCCTATGCCCCTTGCGGCCAAGTCACGGGCAATACCTCGAACACCAAGCGCATCGGGGCGGTTTGGTGTAATTTCAATATCAAACACGAGTTCTAGCTGTGAAGGTTTATTTTTTGCAAGCCAATCAATGTATTGTTCGCCAACTTTTCCCGAGGGCAATTCAATAATTCCTTCATGCTCGTCTGAGATCTCCATTTCGCGCTCTGAACACATCATGCCGAAACTCTCGATACCACGAATCATGCCAACATTTATTGTTGTATCAATACCTGGAATATATGTTCCTGGTTTTGCAACAACAACGTTAATGTCAGGACGTGCGTTTGGCGCTCCACAAATAATCTGCTTTATTCCAGCATCTGTCTGCACTTGACATACCTGCAAGCGATCCGCGTTAGGATGTTTTGATGCGCTAATAACTTTACCTATGGTGAACTCTTTCAAACGATCAGCAGGATTTGTTATAGAAGCAATTTCCAATCCGATATCTGTTAAGGCATTTGCTATTTTATCGACACTTGCGCCTGTATCTAGATGACGTTTCAGCCATGATAACGTAAATTTCATAAGTTAAGGCCTCAAATTTAATTGAAGGATCAGAATAAACAAAGTGTCTAACATCGCTTGATGCGAGAAAATAGAATGCCGATTAAAATGAATAATATATAATGGTCCATATGAAATTCTATCAAAAGGCGTAACCAAAAGCTTTAACTGAAGTAGCAATGAACAGAATATCGTTCATTACCACCAGGTCATTGCTTTGATGGTAATTTGAGTAAGCAAAATAAAGAATTTATAATCTACTTTGTGACTTCCTAAATCTATTCAGATAGTGCTAAACAAATATCGACGATGCAACAACAAGTCAAACTGGGTTTTCGTTATAAAAACAGGAAACTCTCTCAATTAAGGATAAGAAAAAGATAAGCCAAGAAGTTCGTCAAGTTGTCGTGCAATCCAACCATGTGGAATGAAATGCCCGCCTGGATTTAGATCAAATTGCAGTAATCCTTGCTCACAAGTTTCCCAAACTTTTCTTTGAAAGGTTAACCAGCTTCGTGCTTGCCAACTTTCGACCCAGCGACCAGCATCGCATGCTAACCGCCTATGCCATAGCTCCAACGGATGATTTTGTTTATCTTGAATACTCAAAAAATGTCGCATAATCGTATCGTTTTGACCGTGCACATGCCTTATCTCTTGGGGTGCAAAAGCGCAGTCCGTGCTTTGATCTATTGATCCAGATATGCTCAGCAGGGCAGCGATCCCATTATATTCACATGCAAATCTCCACGCCATTGCACTCCCATAAGAATATCCTGATACAAAAACCTGCGCTTTTTTTATTGGATATCTTTTCATGACATCTTTAAGCACTTCTGCAGCAAAATTTATATCAATTGATCCCTTTTGCCGAAAGTTCCAAGAACCGCGTAATCCATTTGGTGCGACCAACAAAACGCCTCGCCGTGCAGTTGCGGAAGCGATTCGACGATGATTAACAACAAGTGAACCTTGTCTCGCCCAACCATGAAAATGTAGCAACACAGGAAGGGGTTGTTTGCGATCCCAGTCTTGGGGTTCACGAACATGGTAAGATCGATCACTAAGAATACATGGTGTTGTTCCATGGCACCAATCTATTCGTGAAGATTTCGCGGAAGAAATGACTGTAGATAAAACCAGAAAAATAATTGCAACATAAAATTTCATTATTATTTGCTAAAATTTGAAGTCCAAGTTATTAAATAATCTCAACCGATTCATTATGAGCATTGTCCCCATAAATCTGCTAATTTTTTCGCATACTTCAATTTAGATGGTACGTGACATGCAACTTAAGAGACAAAGTTCAATTTTGTAAACAAAATTTTTCAAATGATTTTAACTGAATAGTCAATACAAAAGAGGCTGTAAATGCTTGTGCTAATGGGGTCAATTTTAGGTGCTCTTTTGGGTTTTTACGCGGCGCGTCGTCGTAATGGAACACGTCTTGACATCCTACAATACACATCAATTTATGCAATTGCTTTTGCGATCATCGGATTAATGGTAACCATTACAATACATCGAATCATAATGTAAATTAAACATATGTTTTTCTCATTTTTTGACGCGTTAAGAAAAGTTGGAATTCCCGTTTCTCTGCGGGAATTTTTAACATTCCTAGAGAGTCTGAAATATCATTTAACGTCATATAATATTGATTCTTTTTATTATCTCGCTCGTACGTCAATGGTTAAAGATGAACGGCATTTTGATAAGTTTGATCGTGCTTTTTCTAACGTATTTAAAGGGATAGAGCAAATTGGTGTCGATCAAATACTGGAAGCTGTAGATATTCCCGCAGAGTGGTTACAGAAAATAACCGAGAAATACCTGACTGAGCAAGAAAAAGCAGAAATTGAGGCACTCGGTGGTTTTGAAGAATTGATGAAAAAACTCCGTGAAAGATTAGCAGAACAACAAGAACGTCACCAAGGTGGAAACAAGTGGATTGGGACTGCAGGAACATCTCCATTTGGCGCCTATGGGTACAATCCTTCTGGTGTGCGAATAGGTCAAACTGAAAGTCGCCATCAACGAGCAGTAAAGGTATGGGATAAACGCGAGTTTAGCGATTTTGATGATACAATTGAAATTGGCACTCGTAACATCAAGGTTGCGTTAAAAAGATTAAGATGTTGGGCCCGCGAAGGCGCTGACGAAGAACTGGATATGGATAGCACCATCCGGGCCACTGCTGAACATGGTTATCTTGATGTAAAGACACGACCTGAACGTCGTAATGCAATTAAAATACTTTTGTTCCTTGATGTTGGTGGCTCAATGGACCCACATATTCAATTAGTTGAAGAATTATTCTCAGCAGCAAGAGCAGAATTCAAACATCTTGAGTATTATTATTTTCATAACTGCCTCTATGAGGGGGTTTGGCAAAATAATAAGAGACGTTGGGAGCAACAGCTTCCAACTATGAAGGTGCTGCAAACTTACGGTTCTGATTATAAATGTATATTTGTAGGTGATGCTTCAATGAGCCCTTTTGAAATAATCTATCCCGGTGGTGCTAATGAGCATTGGAATAAAGAAGCGGGGGAAGTCTGGCTTTCCCGAGCCTGCACACAATGGAAATCAACACTGTGGATTAATCCAATTCCACGTGATTATTGGGATTATACGCCATCAATAGGTATGATTCGCCAAATATTTGAAGATCGCATGGTTCCACTAACTCTGGAAGGATTGAATTCGGGCATGAAGAAACTAATGAATTAAGTCACTAAAGTATAACCACAATTAACCCAGTCAACAATGTCTTATTTCCTATTGAATACCGCAAAAAAAACTACTGATCTTACGGGTGTGATTCTCATATGGTGTGGGACGAATTTTGTAAACCATTGATATGAAACGATAATTGTTTGTCGAATTTTGCTCATCACGCAAGATTCACCTAATTTTGCGAAACGTCGTCCGATCGATCGGTATTTTCCCCTATCCGGCCTTTTTCACCGCTGCTATTTGCTTTTGTTGGGAATGTGGTAGAGTGCCCCCACACCATATGAGAACCACACCCGATCTTACCAATTCTTGATCTATTTTCTGATCAGACGCAAATATTGGTAGCAGAACACTAGTGTGCCAACTGCAAGGTGCGCTTTTCGACCAATTCTCAGCGACTGGAGCAATTTCACTCATTCAGAAACTAACAACTGAAGTAACGTGACAGGCAGAATTCACAAACCTAATTAGTATCTGTTAAAAAACCCCTATTTTTCTCAAATTTCAAGAATTTACCATGCATAAAAGTATATTTTCAACGTGTGGACTTTACCGAAATATGTGGATGCCTTTTCGTTAATTTAGCAAAGATTGGCTGATTAAATGGAAATCTTGTAAAATATTAAAAAATTGTACCAAATATCGGAAATCTTCGCTATAACAAACGCATCAGAAAAGTACATTTTTTCGAGATTTTACCAGTGAATTTAGGGTTTTTTTAACAGACACTAATTAATGACTGTAGGAGTAAATCCAACAAAAAAATGACATGTGCGATAAACTTTTTAAGTTAAAGGTATTGAAATGATAAAATGTTTTATGACGTGTTCGTTTCTTATCGCCTAGTGAATGAAATTCGATCCAGTATGTGTCAGACTCTAGTCACTTAAAAGATTGCAAATCCTTAATCCGATAGCGATTTCAGTTGGGTTCTTCTCGAAGTGCACCAAAATTCGCAGCCATGTCGGGATGTTCAAGAACTCCAGCAGCACCTTCGTGCGCAGTCCCGACAAAAAGACCGGTAACAACCCCCGGATCATCGCTTTCTGCAAAGGTTGAATTAAACCCACTTTGTGTGCCCGTTTCCCATAGCGTAAGCGTGTACGCAAGATCACCATCACGCCATGGTGTACCACTTCCTTGTTGCCCTGGATGAGCCCGGGGCGCCCAAGATTCAAGCTTTGTAAACGCTGCACGACCATTCTGGCGATCAAAATTCACTATCAGCGCGGCATCGCCTGCCACGGTGCGACCGGTGGCCCGCGTCATCCCCGTAATATTGCCCGTCCAAGTCGCCGTGGCACCAAGTGCTGGATTGTCGGAAAATTGCCTTGTAGGTTCTGGACCGAAAACCGACGGTGTTACAAGACCATTACGATACCTCACTGTTCCAATCATTTCTTGTGTATTAGTACCGCCAAGTGGAAGCGAACCGCGAATATAAAATCCCTCTTCCGACCAATCGCCAAAATCCGATACATTCACATCTCTAATGTTTGTACCAACTTGTAGACGTGAATACGCCAATAACAGAGCACCATCGATCGAGTTATAGAGATGAGTGTCTACGCCAGGCTCATTGCGGGGTTGCAGGATCGACTGGGGATATTGGTTTGGATCCACATGGGCAAGAATACCCCGTGCATGCAATAATTCATGCAGGATGGTGTTTAATAGGCGATCGGGATTCTGGTGTAAAGCTGGTGTTCGGTCGATATAGACATAGCCGCCCAGAGTTGCGCGGGTTTCAAGGTTTACATATGCCCCACCAACACCCAACGTGTTTTCATCATATTCTTCGTCGAAGGATGGCCATTCATCTTGACCATTGGTGAAATGTAAATGGATTTCGTCATCAGGAATATCCTCGGTTTCCAGTAATTCAACAGAATCACCTAACTGGAAACGTTGCGCCCAAGGCAAGGCGGTGTTCAAAATACGCAGAGCTTTGACCACACGTCTTCGTTCAGTCATTGTTGCCCCTTGTCCAATCCGGAGAATTCTCGCGTCCACAGGCTGTCCAATAACTAAATTCCCTTCGCCTTCTACATCCGCCCAATCCTGAAAGGCGTGCAGGAAACGCACTAATTCGGCAGCGCTGACACTGCCATCGCGTCCTTGTGAATCCCGCCACATGCCCGATTCTGTTCGCCCTCCAGCCGCGGTGCTGGTGGATGTTGTCAAATCCCCTGAATTCGGCCCTTCATACAAAAATGCAGGTCCAAGACCAACTGTACGTCGAGTACCCGTTCCGAAATTAGCCCCGATGATTGTTGATAATAGTTGAGTATCACTGCGTGGAAGAGGGTTTGAAGTCTCTGAATTTGGTGAAGGAGGGTTTGACGTAGTTGACGTATCTGAATCTGGTGGACTATCACCATCATTGGAATTGGACCCACCACCACCGCATCCTGACAGCAAACTGATCACGACAACCACAGAAAAAATCATTACAAAACGCGTTACGGATAACATCAATGGACAATCCTTTTGTTAGTTTATCGATCTAAATGTGATTTAAGTATTAGTTCCGCGATTCTTCTGTGCTCGAAAATAAAAATCATTTGTAACTATTCAACATCCCGCCCGCACAATATGTAGTGTCTGTTAAAAAACCTCTATTTTTCTCAAATTTCAAGAGCTTACCATGCATAAAAGTATGTTTTTCAACGTGTGGACTTAACTGAAATATGTGGATGCCTTTTCTTCAATTTAGCGAAGATTGGCTGATTCAATGGAAATCATGTAAGATATT